>JAAHHL010000217.1 GCA_010672185.1 Caldora sp. SIO3E6
CAAAAACCTGGCATCAACCCGGGTAACCTTGGGGGATGCAGATGCCCAAAACAGCGGATAAATGCTGCATTCCTTGTTACTTATTACTTGTTACTTGTTACTTGTTACTTATTCTCCCAAGCCCTAACTATCGCGGATAACGCTTCATCAACTCCCTAACTTGCTCAGCATGATAGGAGCTACGGGTGAGGGGTGAGGATACTACTTGTAGGAAGCCTAAGGATTCACCCAGTGTTTTCCAGGTATCAAATTGGGTTGGAGTAATAAAATTCTTGACCTTCAAGTGCTTATGACTGGGTTGGAGATATTGTCCGATGGTTAGAATATCGCAGCCTACTTCTCGCAACTCCTGCATTACAGCTCGGATTTCAGCATCAGTTTCTCCCAATCCCACCATTAAGCCAGATTTAGTATATACCCAAGGAGCCAACTCCCGCGATCGCTTCAATAATTCGAGGGATCTTTGGTAATCTCCCTGAGGGCGTACTTGTCGATAAAGTCGGGGCACAGTTTCTGTGTTATGGTTGAGTACCTCTGGTTTAGCTGCCAAAATTGTGTCCAGAGCGCCCCAGTTACCACAAAGATCAGGAATCAATACCTCAATTGTCGTCTGAGGAGAGATCCCCCTCACCGCTTCAATGCAATCCACAAACTGAGAAGCTCCCCCATCAGGTAAATCATCCCGGTTGACAGAGGTGATCACTACATGGTTTAGTCCAAGACGTTTTACTGCTTCTGCTAAGCGTATTGGTTCTGTTGGATCGAGGGTTTTGGGTTTTTTCTCAAAATCAATATCGCAGTAGGGACAGGCTCGTGTACAAGCTGGTCCCATAATTAAAAAAGTGGCAGTTCCAGCGTTGAAGCATTCCCCGATATTGGGACAAGAGGCTTCCTCGCAGACAGTATTGAGGGTTAAATCCCTTAAAGTTTCTTTAACATTGCCAACACGCTCCCACTGAGGGGCTTTGACTCGCAACCATTCCGGCTTAACTACCACTCTCTTTTGGCTCCCACTGAGGTGACACAGGATTATCGTAGCAAGTCAGGGATTAATTGCGGAGGTAATGTGATATCATAGATAAGTTATTACTTAATTTCACCATCGGGATGTAGCGCAGTTTGGTAGCGCACTTCGTTCGGGACGAAGGGGTCGCAGGTTCAAATCCTGTCATCCCGATTTTTGCTAATTGCTAATTGCTAATTGCTAATTGCTAATTGCTATCGAGAAACAAGGCAACAGGCAACGGGCAACGGGCAACAGGGAAAGATATTGTTTCTCTTATTCAATTGGGGGCGCAAGGCGCTCTTGAGGAGCTCTTCAGAAACTACAAATCCTATATTTGGGGCTGAATCACTTGATATGACTAGTTTCTGGCTTCTTTTTGGACTGAAGTCCTACTACTGCTTATTACTTATTCAGCAAGCCCTAATTATTAAAGCCAATATATATGATGACACCCTGATGATTGAATTAATTTGATTATAAAATTGCTTAGGAAACGTTCGATCGCTTAGTTCTAAAAGTGACATTAACATTTTCGTTAGATTGCTGTAGCACCAGTAAAGGGGTGGGCTTAGCCTTTTGGTCCCAGTCGATAGTGACAATGTGACCTTGAATAGTCGGATGCCATTTATCGTCATCGGAACTGAGATACTTTTCAATACAGTCAATAATTTGGTTAATGGTCATTGAAGTCGCCTGGGTCGGTAATTTCATTAATTTCACTTCAATGCGGAACAGTACTCGCTTAATTCGCTTATCTTTATGTTCCGTTTCGTGGATTACATCAAAGATTTCATCTACTTGACGGCCACTTGTACTAGCAATGCCAACAGCGGATTTAGTTCCCTGATTAGGTCGAAGCGCTAAACTGATTAACTGTTTGACCCGAATTTTAATTTGGTTGACAATAGCAAAATGGAACTGGTCGTCAGCCATACGCATTCTCAGATAGTCCAGGTTAAATTCCCGCGAGTCAACCAAGTCGGGATTAGTTTCCATTTTCCTGATAGTATTAGCCGCTAACTTGAGCTTTTTTTTAAGATCTTTAGCTTTGTATTGTTCAATTCGGAGCTTCTTTTCCATCTTGTTGAGCTCGAGCTTGCCATATACCACTAAACCAATCATCAACAATACTAGTGCAATACAAAAAAACATCCAGATTTGACCAGAAGACTGGAGCAGTGAATCAGTTTTGACTGGTGAAGATGATGATTGAGACTGCTCTGATCTTTGAGCTAATGCAGGCTTGACAAAAATGTTATAAGCTGGCATGATCAATCTCCTAATATCTAATACCACGCAAGTTCTATTCTCAGAATTGCTCTCGAAAGAGTATTCTGCTGTTCAAAGCATTAAAGTTAGTTTGAGTGGGGATTGGGAAAAGAACTCTTTTGACTTTTACTGTGAGCAAAGTCAATAATATCTAACTTAATTTAACCACCTTGCTCGATAGCCTCGTGCATCAATGTGACTCAGGTAAGGGAATTTTTTGTAGCGACCTAAGCCACCGGGCCACCAAGGCTCCAGGCTCCAGTAAATTTGACTACTAGTTAAACCTTCACAGACAAAGCTGATCGCATCCCCTATAGTGTAGCGATGGTCAGGAACTCCACCAATGGCTTGATTAAGCTTTGGTGGGCAATACCAGCTAATAATGAGAAGTGGTCGTCCTAGGCGCTCCCGTACCCGTTGGGCTAGTTTAGCAATGCGGATGATGGCATCAACTGTTGCTTGATTAGGGGGCATCTGAGTTCCTCCCTTAGTTGCTTCTGCCCAAGTAAAGTTACCGTCGGGAATAATTGGGGCAAATAGCTGAATATTGCTGGGAGTCCAGCTCTCAGGACGTCGGGGAAAAATTATCGTTCCAGGTTGGGGAGGAGCATCTAGGTGTTTTTGGTCTTCGAGTAAAGTAGTAATTGTCTGATTTTTAGTAGGTAAACTGCGCCAAAGTTGCACTAGGCGAATTAAAGCTTGCCGCTGTTGCTCGAGTTCTTGATATTCAATAGGTATACGTCGTACAAATTTGAGTAGTTCTCGATCTAGCTGAGCTGCCAGGTGAACCAGTTCCTTGTGATCAGTAGTTTTTACCGTTAGCTGTTCGGGAGCAATGCCTAATTTCTCCAAAACAGTAGCACGGGAGCTGAGCTGATACCAAAGCCGAAAAGCCTCGGTAAGAGCATTACGTTGGCTACCTTGCCCTTGATAGGAGGAGGAAAGGCGCTGTACAAAAGCAATTAAGGCTGGATCAATAATACTGAGGTTTTCCTCTGGGGAAGTATTAGTTTCCAAGGAGGAGATAGCCACTGCTGGGGAACTAAGCTGACGCCACAGTTGAGTCATCCGCATCAGCGCTGCTCGTTGATAAGGATAGCCCAGATAATTATCGCTAATTTGCCGAACAAATTGCTTGAGGGGAACATCTAATTGAGATTCGTCCTCACTGACTGCTGCCAATTGCTCCGTAGGTACAAGGAAAGCGATCGCTTGTTCGCGAGTATCCAGTTGCTGCCAAATGCGTACCATTTCGAGTATTGCATCCCGTTGGTGGGTTAAGCCCATGTAGCAGTGGGGAATCTGCTGGGCTATAGTAATTAAGGCTTGCTCTAAATAGGCGAGATTTTGGGGTAGCTTTTCCGTTTTACCATCAGTTTCTAAGTCAGCAAAGTAAGCTTGTTGTAAGGCTTCCAAGTCGCAAGCCTCTAAACGAGCTGTGGTGGTTTCACTGGTAGTTGGTGCATATCCTTGAGCAACATGTTCGAGAAACTTGTTGGTATAACAACCATGAGAAGCATTCCACAAGTCAATCCCTTCCCAACCTTTAGTAATTAAACTTTCAGTTAAGGAACGGATGACGTTTGCACCATACTGCACCTGTGCAGGAAAAGTATTAACCTGTTCTAGGGAAATACGGTTAGCAGGAGAGATACCTAATCCCGTTTCACCATCCCCAAGGACAAGTGAAGCATGGGCTTGATAGAGTGCTGCTAGAATAGGCTTGTGAATTCCTGCTCTTTCGGCTTCTAGGAGGTAGTGATAATTACGCTGGTTTGGTAAGAGTGTTCCCATGGCAAATTGACAGAATCCGACTGAGGGCATTGTTTCTAGATTGACACTCCCCGGTCTAAAGACGTGGGGATTCTAAGTTCATCGTAGCTACTTGCTCTACCAGGGTTGCCCCAACTAGAGTAGAGGTTGCTACTCCCTTAGCGTTACTTCGGGGATGCCCTCCCCTAGATTTTGCTTTGTGCAAAATATTGATTGCCGCGTTTGTGTCTCTGTGCAATGTACAGCCACATTGACAAATGTGAGTCCTGGTGCTTAGTGATTTCTTGACCATTTGCTTGCACTGACTACACTCTTGGCTAGTGTATTGTGGTGGAACAGCAACAGCTAGCTTCTCAAACTTTTTAGCAAAGTACTCTATCCACTGTCTGAACTGATACCAACTAGCATCGGTGATCGATTTTGCCAGACAATGGTTTTTGAGCATATTACTAACCCTTAAGTTTTCATAGGCTACTAAGTCGTTAGACTTGCATACGTTACACGCTAATCTCAATGCGTGTTCTCTCCGTTGCCTACTTACTCTTAAGTGAATTTTTGCATATCTAGCCCTTGCTTTGCGGCGTCGAGTGGAACCAATATGTTTGTTGTAAATACGACGTTGAGCTTGCTTGATACTAGATTCAGCCTTTCTAAGAAATCTGGGATTAGGCTCTTGGTGGCCATTAGAGTCAGTATAGAACGATTCAAGACCGACATCCAAGCCAATTTCATTTCCTGTTTTGGGTTGAATATCAATACACTCAACATCAATACAAAATTGGCAATAATATCCATCGGCTCTACGCAATAAACGCACTCGCTTGATTGAGCTCACCGGATAAGTATGAATATCCCACTTACCCAAAAGTTTCAACTCACCAACACCTTTATTATCAGTGATAGTGAGCCTTCGCTTAGTAGAATGAAGCGCCCACCCTGTAGTTTTGTACTCAACTGAGCGGTTGTTTTTCTGAAAACGAGGAAAGCCTTTTTTCCCTGGTTTATTGGACTTGCAGTTATCGTAGAAACGACTGATGGCTAACCATGCTCGTTCCGCAGAGGCTTGACAAGCCATTGAGTTGAGGTCTTTGACAAATGTGAATTTGCTGCGTAGTTCTGTAGAGTATTTGTTGAGATCAAAACGCTTTATTTTGGCTTCTTTAGGTGCGTCCATCCAGTATCGCAAGCATTTGTTGCGGATAAATTGAACTGTCTTAATTGCTTCATTAATGGCCTGATATTGAAGCAATCTTGCTTTGATTTTATACTCGATAACTAACACTAATTCGACCTCATCTCAATGTTATTATTGTACCATGTTTAACACCCGTTTAAACGGAAAATATCTAGGCACTTTTAAGTGCTACCTTGCTTTCATACCTGCTCGCTCAGAGACAGGATTTTCAGCTGCAAGAGTCAACCGACAATCGTTTTCGCATCACTGATTGGACATTTGATAATTGCCAGCTGACAATTACCCAACTGGAACGGTTGGATACTCTGTGTGATGCTTTGGGTTGGGGTTTTACCTATAGTTCAGTGCACTGCCATATTAAACCAGCTTCCCAAAATAAGGGAACTAGTTTGATTCAGGTATTAAGCAACTATTTTCCCCAGTATTCACCGGAGCAGATAGTGACGGTTGGCGATAGTTCCAATGATGCTAGTCTCTTTAATCCAGAGCAGTTTCCCCTTTCTGTAGGGGTAGCTAATATTCTAGATTATGCCGATGAGTTGATCTATCAACCTACTTACGTTACTACGGCAGCTGAAGGAGAAGGCTTTTGTGAGTTGGTGCAAGGTATTCTATCAAGCTGATGGGGTAACAACAAGGCTAAAAAGTAGATAGGGTCTGCTGAATAAGTCGATTGACGCGGGTTTTGAAGTAATAAGTAATAAGTAATAAGTAATAAGTTAAGAGTTCAGGAGGAATTTTCTGGTAAAAGTGCAAGGTTTTTGAACTAAAAAATACCATTTCCTTGCACTTTGCGAGACTGAAAACGATTGAAAAGCTTGTCTGGCATGGCTTCCACACTTATTCAGCAAGCCCTAATTAGGAAAGCAGGTTTTGCAAAGTGGCGCAATCTTGCTCTAAATCAGCACTAGTGAAAGGAGGTTCAAGCTGTTTGTGTTGAAGGAAGTCGTAGGTATCCCAACGGGAAGTGAAACCTAACATTTGACCGACTTCCCCCGAACCTATCGCGCCTTGACGATAGGCTTCAGCAGCAAGGAGTTCTAGGGATCGCCGAGTGAGGGTTTCGGGACTGTCAGCGAGTTGCGCTGCTATGTGATCGGGAATTTCAAAGGTAATTTGCATACTAAGTTAATCCTTATGAAGCGATCGCACTAAGATTGGGAAACACTTGGAAAACAGAAGAACTAAGTTGTGGAACAGGCATCTTGCCTGTTTTTATTTATTTCACTCAGATTAAGTGTGCTGTATATAGACTCACTCTTCTCCTACCATCAGATATATTAGCAAAAAGTAATCGCACTTTCCCCGTTACGAATATCAAGTCTGAAGAATCTGAGCTATAATCCGTAACTAAAGGTTTTGTCCATTAAGGTAGCTGGCATGATAACGCTAACATCGGCTCAAGAGCAGATAGTGGAAGATAAACTTACAACAGGGAATTATGCCAGTGCTGAGGAAGTGATTGATTTGGCGCTGGAGTTGTTGCAGTTTCTGGATGCAGAGTCTCTGGCTTGGTTGAAACAAACTCAACAAAAAATACTGATTGGTATCGAAGAGTTAGATAGGAAAGAGGGTGTTGATGGAGCGATGGTGATGGAGCAGATGCTACAGCGGTTTCAAGATGCCCGTCAAGGTAAGCAAAGATGAACTTTATTCTAGCCCCTTCGGCAATCGCTGATTTAAAAGAAATTTCAGACTATTTTTTAGAGAAGAATGTGGAAGCAGGAGAGCAGCTGTTCCAAAAATTTAATAAGCGATTTGAGTCCTTAACTCGTTTTCCAAAACTAGGTAAACTCTACCCCAAACTTCACCCTGAAATTCGTGGTCTATTAGAACAGAACTACATCATTTTTTACCGTATTTCGTCGGAATCAGTTGAAATTGTCCGTATTGTTGATGCTCGTCGTAACTTGTTGGAACTTTTCAAAGAATGGCCTTATTGAACTTCTTGGAGATGCTGCCTAATCTACTTGCTAATTTCCTTATACTCACAATACAGTCGGCACTCAAAGATTCATCTCCTGTTCTAAGTCTTCTGGGGGATAGTCAAAAACAGGAATACCAACCTTACCAAGCAGTTCCATAAAGGTGGGTTTTGAGTATTCAGATAGCTCAGCTGCCTGTCCTAGGGAAAGCTTACCAATCTCGAAGAGCTTGGCTGCAAGTAGAAACTTTGCCTCTTGAAGTGTTATGTCTACGGGGAGTTCAATCGTAAGTTGATTTGGCATTTGTAGTGTTTCTCATCGGGATGATGTGAGAGGAAAAGAGATGATTTCCAATGTTTTACTGAAGGGGTAGTTTATATATGTGCGCACACCTTTCCCATTATAAAATAATACTAGCACAAAATAATTGCGATCGCTCCCTTCTTTACCTTTGTGAACTTTGTGTCTTTGTGGTTCAAATTACCTTAAGATTAGCGATCAGCTACGCTGGTGCTGAAAGCAATACCATCTAGGAGCAAGATATGTAATTGGGGTAAGAATTTGCGTCCTAGTAGTAATCTTAAGATAGTATCTGTTCCATCCCAACCATCCTGCTCTACTTGTCCCCAAACCATTCCCTCGAAGCGAGTGCCTGCACAAACAACCCCAGAAATCGAAACATTGCCCCCGGCACTTCGTGAGAAGGGAGCATCATCAAAGCCGATAACACGAATTACACGGTTGAGTCTGAGCAAAGAATCAAGTTCCATCACTCCCCTCGTTGTTTGAGCAAACTAGTGATTTGAAGGCAGGAGGCAGGAGGCAGAAGGCAGGAGGCAGGAGGCAGGAGGGAAGCTTTTTCATCTTTTTTAACTGGTGGGTTATTTTCATGCCCGCTGCACTAGCTTGTTATTGTAGCATTTAAGAACTACCCAATAAAAACTATGAGGGATAATTCGATTAGCAGATTGGAGAAGCTCTACAGCATTTCTCAGTAAGCGTGAGGTACATTTTCCATTCCCTATTCCCCATTCCCCATTCCCGAAAACCAGAAACTTTGTACCTCATTCCAACGAGAAACGCTATATGACTAAGTCTGCAAGAACATAAATCACAAAGGAGTAAATAATTGAGTAACCTAGATCAAGTTTTAGATGCAGCGATGGAACTTCCTTTAGAGCAACAAGAAATGTTGTTACAAATTCTCAAAAGCCGAATTGTTGCAAGTAGGCGAAATGAAATAGCCTCAGATGCTCAAACTTCCATTGCTGAATTTCAAGCAGGTAAGCTTAAATTACAGACTGCTAATGAAGCAATTCAAGAATTACGAGAATATCTCAGTATATAAGTAAAGTAAGTAGGTAGGTGGAAATAAACTGAACTATGTTACAAAACGTAAATACGGCTCAAATCCTTACAAATGACCAATGACCAATGACCAATGACGACCTTCACCAGTTAACTTGAATATTGCCGATCTACTTAATAAATTGAGATGTCTAGTCAGCGATTAAATGAGGCACTTGTAGATTATCAAGAAAAACTTGAAATTATTGAAAAAAAGGTCAATCAAGACCAGTCACCGGCAAAGCACACTGATGACCTCC
>JAAHHL010000218.1:0-8198 GCA_010672185.1 Caldora sp. SIO3E6
AATTGCTAATTGCTAATTGAGTTAGTTGCCTAAGGTGTTGCTTTTTGATACTATCGTTTCACCACAGGGAAGGTGTGAGCTTATCTAAAATAATTCGTACATCATCGTAGCAATAATTTTGCGACCCTGGCCTTAGTTGCGCTCGCGCTAAAGTTCTTCTTAATTAAGATATAGCACCTTGTTGGTGAAAAAATTGTGATCGCTTGTTTGATGGGTTTCACCAACACCCCTCTTGCACCAAGCTTGATAGCTTCTATGTCTGAACCAAAACGCCGTATCTTTCGCCAAAAAGCACTTGAGCGCTTATCTTCCCCGGAGCAGTTAGATAAGTTGATGCGAGTAGTTAGTCCTTTTGATTGGCTACCATTGGGTGCATTGGCTATTTTTGTTATTGCAGGGGTAGCTTGGAGCATTTTTGGAAATCTTCCCATTACCGTTACTGGTAAGGGCATCCTGATTAATCCCCGTCGAGTGGTACAGTTTCAATCTCCGATCTCAGGACAGTTACAATCCTTAAATATTCGTAGTGGTAGCTGTTTTAATAAAGACGATATTCTGGGTATTATTGACCCCTCTGAACAAAAACAGCAGCTGCAACAACAACGGCAGAAACTAGCCCAGTTGAACCAACAAGTTGCCCAAACTACTTTAGTGCGACAACAACGAACCTTAGTGGAAACTGAAAGCATTACTGCTCAACGCTCTAGTTTACAGCAACGGTTGCAAAATACCCAAAAACTGACCCCTCGTCTCCAAGAAGAAGGATTAAATAGTATTACTAAGCAGCGTCACCATCTCCAACAACGCCTAGTAGATGCTCAGGAATTAACCGTTGTTTTGGAGCAACGACTCACTAACCAGCAGGAATTGCAAGAACAAGGTGCTATTTCCCAAGAAAGGGTGTTACAAGCAGAGCAAGAATATCGGCAAATCCGTCAGGATATTTCGGGAATTCAAGCAGAGTTGCAACAGTTGCAGGTAAGGGAAATGGAACTCCAACAGCAACATTTGGATAATCTCAATAGTGTTACCCAAATTAAGGCGGAGTTGGAACAATTAGACAGTCGTAGTAAACAGCTAGAACAGGAGCATTTAGAAGCAAGCAATACCGAGAAAAATCAAATTCAGGAAGTAAAGCAAGCGATCGCACGGTTGGAAAAAGAGGTTGCTGATAACAGTACCATTAAAAGTCCCCACACTGGCTGTATTTTGGAAATAACTGCCACTGTGGGACAATACCTCAGTCCCGGAACTAGTTTGGGTACCCTGCAACTAGGAGGAAAAGTTGGGGAAATGATGAGCATTACCTACTTTGCTGTGGAAGATGGTAAGAAGATTCAACCGGGAATGGAGGTTTTAATTACACCGGATACGGTAAAACGAGCTAGGTTTGGGGGTATTGTTGGGGAAATTACTGAAGTTTCTCCCTTACCCATCACTTCCTTGGGCGCAACTTCTGTAGTCGGCAACCCAGAAGTAGTGCAAAAATTAATGGGTGAGGGAGGAGGTAAAATAGAAGCGATCGCTCAGTTGCAACTTGATTCCCAAACTTTCAGTGGTTACCAATGGTCATCTTCCACTGGACCAGAGTTAGCAATTTCTCCAGGAACTACCACAACAGTAAGGGTAACAGTAGAAGAGCGATCGCCTATTACTTTTGTTTTGCCCATTTTAAGGGAATGGAGCGGGATTTAGATGTTACATCAATTCCAGCTACATTGGGATAATATTTATGATGTAGGGGCGCAAAGCTTGCGCCCATCAGTTATTTATTCGGGTACTTGATTATTGCAGAGGTAAATTGTCACCTTAACCTCCGTACCCTCCCCCCGGACACTTGCTCTAATTGCTCCAGTGAGAGATGAGATAGAGTGATTGTTGTAGGGTTCCCAACAGGTGTATTTTGTTTTTTGGGTAGAAAGTTTTTCCAAAAAGTCTTCTTTTTCATGTTATGTCTCTGGTATGATTTCAATTGCCAACAAAAGAGTCATGCTATAAAGCTTACCATATACCTATAGTTATAGACGATGCCGCAAATTAATGGTGAACTGAAGTTGAGACAGACTGGAGTTTCCCCAAAATGCGATCGCCTCTCAAAAAAAACTCGACTAGCGCAAGAGGTAATGGAAAAGAAAACTTTAAAGGAAAACAAACAACCTAAAACAGAAAAGACACCTGTTGGGGGCTCCACCAAAATTACTATATCTCATCTATCAGAAGAGGAATTAGAGCAAGTGGCTGGTGCGGGATTTGTTAGGGTGCATCCCAGGCGCTGGTATTAGGGTGAATCCCAGGCGCTGGTGAGTGCGGGCTATGGGTTTGGATATTGCTGTGTATTGAATCCAAAAGATTGCTTTGGAGCACTATCGAGCAAGTTATAGCGATCGCAATACCTCAATTACAACTGCCCTGTCTTATCCTTTGCCCCCTAAATCCCCCAATTCTGGGGGACTTTGAATTCCGGTTAGGGGGTAGTTTCTCCCAACCAGTAGATCACACCTTCTGATGGGGCATCTATTGCTTGCATCACCCTGCATTAGTTGCGGAAGTTGTTACTTTCTGCTATTATTTTTTCATAATGGAAAAGGTGTGCGCTTATATATAAGGTGTACTCATCAGCGCCTTCCGAAGAACTCAAACCCTAAGTATCAAAGCTGATCGAATTCTCAACGACGAAAATCGGGAATTTTCCTCAAGTCAATTTGTTCAGTTAGGGGTGCAAATAGTAACCTTAAACTCTGGTCCCCCCCAGAATTGGGGGGCTAGGGGGGCAAGTGGAAACTATACCGGAAAATATAAAGGATTTCGCCTAAAACCTAGAGCAAGTTATAACGATCGCAGGATAAAATAAGCGATCGCAACCCCTCAATTACACTGCCCTGTCTTATCCTTTGCCCCCTAAATCCCCCAATTCTGGGGGACTTTGAATTCCGGTTAGGGGGCAGTTTCTCCTAAGCAGTAGATCACACCTTCTGATTGGGCATCTATTGCTTGCGATCGCGCTCAGTTGCAACTTAAAAAAGTCTAGCGTGTACGATCACATTCAATAAATAGGAATTAATACTCATTCCCACACCTGAACATGGTATCCTTGTCAAGGCTCTCGTGAGCAATTTAAATCAGACTAAGGATACAGTTAATGGACAAGAAAAAACACAAGACACTTTCCGAAGAACTCAAACCCTAAGTATCAAAGCTGATCGAATTCTCAACGATGAAAATCGGGAATTTGCCTCAAGTCGATTTGTTCAGTTAGGGGAGCAAATAGTAACCTTAAACTCTGGTACCCCCCAGAATTGGGGGGCTAGGGGGGCAAGTGGAAGCTATACCGGAAAATATAAAGGATTTCGCCTAAAACCTAGAGCAAGTTATAACGATCGCAGGATAAAATAAGCGATCGCAACCCCTCAATTACACTGCCCTGTCTTATCCTTTGCCCCCTAAATCCCCCAATTCTGGGGGACTTTGAATTCCGGTTAGGGGGTAGTTTCTCCTAAGCAGTAGATTACACTTTCTTATTGGGCATCTATTGCTTGCATCACCCTGCATGAGTTGCAGAAGTTGTTACTTTCTGCTATTATTTTTTCATAATGTAAAAGGTGTGCGCTTATATATAAAGGGATTCGTACCTTATTTACATAACGCCTCTACAGGATAATCGCTCAACCCAGAAAAAGGAAAAGCGATCGTGATCGTTGCAACTTGAAAGACTCTAGCGTGCGATCGCCTCCGGCAGCAGTTTTATCCCATGGTGTTGTAGACTGGGTGAAGCCTTTTAGATCATGCAATCCATAATCTCAGGGAAAAACCAAAAGCGATCACAATACTGCTTCAAAAAGATTAAATCTTTAGGAGATCCCATGATTAGCCGCGAACATCTTAAACTTGAAATTGACGCTATCGATGATGCCTACATTGAAATTTTGCATCGCATCATTCTGGCATTGAAGCAACCTTTCCAACCGCCTCACTCACTCGATAATCCTAACCAAGTCAATCCCTTAAAGGATAGCGTCCTCTTTGAAAAGGACTTGATTTCACCTATTGATGTCTCATGGGAAGCTGACCAATGATTATATTGGACACCCATGCTTGGATTTGGTGGACTAATGAATCTACCAATCTCTCAACCACAGCTATGGATGCTATCGTTAAGGCTGACGCGGGGACGGGTCGAAGTTTTTATCGTAAGGGATTAGGCGGACATGGTATAACACCAAAGACCCTAGCGCAAGATACTTCATCTCTCACCCCTAATAAATGACAGAAAAAGCCCTACGGGAACTTGCCTCAATCTTCAATCCCTCCCAGCATATTCCCGAAGGAGACACCCCCCTCTTAATTGCCGTGGGTGCTGTGGGGAAAGCATTAGGAATTACTATTCGTCCCCCTGCTAAATCAGAAAACCTCCAGCAATTCTCAGATCCCTTAGCACCAATCGCCAATGCTTCTGGGTTTCGTACCCGTCGAGTTACTCTTACTGCTAACTGGTGGAAAACTGATTGCGGTCCTCTGTTGGGTTTTACTCAAGATGAACATCTTCCTGTGGCCTTACTACCGGTAAAAGCCGGTAAGTATGAGATACTTAACCCGATAACATTAACCCGCACCCCGGTAAATCGAGCTACTGCTGCTCAACTTACTCCCATCGCTTATACTTTCTACCGCCCCTTCCCGGATAAAAAACTCAAAGTTACCGATATTCTACAGTTTACCTTGAGAGGTCAGATTGCCGACTATCTCAAAGTTATCCTGGTGGGAATAATTGCCAGCTTATTGGGGATGGTAACACCACAGATTACCGGTCTTCTGATCGATTATGCCATTCCCGATGCCAACCGTGAGTTATTGATTCAGATGGCATTGGGATTATTCGCCGCTGGCTTTGGGGTGTTGATTTTACAGTTAGCTCAAAGTTTTACTATCTTAAGGTTGCAAACCCAAGTGGGTTTGGAGATGCAAGCTGCGGTTTGGGACCGATTGCTGAAACTTAAACCGGCTTTTTTCCGAGACTATTCTACCGGGGATTTACATAATCGGGTTTCTGCCATTATCCAGATCCGAAATCAACTGAGTGGGAGCATCTTGCGCACTCTCTTTACCAGTTTGTTTTCTCTGCTCAATCTGGGACTACTGATATATTACAGTTTTCCCCTGGCCTTATTAGCGATCGCGATTACTGTAGTAGGGATTATTGTGACTACCATCTCCGGTATAATTACCAGACAGAAGATGCGTCCTCTCCAGGAACTTGCCGGGGAAATCTTTGGACTCACGGTACAGTTAATTGGTGGCATATCGAAACTACGAGTCGCGGCAGCGGAGTCGGAAGCATTTGCTTACTGGGCAAAAAAGTATGCTCAGCAGGTAAAACTGATGTTGAGTACCCAGTTAGTGGAAGACTTACTCACCCTGTTTAATGAGATCTTGCCAGCAGTTAGTTCCATGCTACTGTTTGGCTTAGCTGTGGTATTACTGGGACAGTCTACAGCAGCAACCGGATTATCTACCGGTAGATTCCTCGCCTTTAATACAGCATTTGGTACTTTTATCGCCAGCGCCACCCAGTTAAGCAATATAGTTATTGATCTGTTGGATATCACCATTTTGTGGGAAAGAGCCCAACCAATTTTGCAAGCCTCACCAGAAGTTGATGGGCAAAAGTACCATCCGGGAAGGCTTTCAGGAGAACTGAAATTAGAACAAATATGTTTTCGCTACCGTCAGGATAGTCCTTTAGTGTTAGAGAATATCACCCTAGAAGCCCAAGCCGGGGAATTTATTGCTGTTGTTGGTCCTTCAGGAAGCGGTAAATCTACTATCCTACGCTTGTTATTAGGATTTGAAACCCCAGAATCAGGAAGCATCTTTTATGACAGCAAAGATTTAGCTGGATTAGATATTACCGCAGTGCGGCGACAGTTAGGAGTAGTGTTGCAAAATGGACGGCTGATGAGTAGTTCGATTTGGGAAAATATTGCTGGGGGTGCGATTGTTACCCAGGATGAGGCATGGGAAGCCTTGGAGATGGCGGGGTTAAGGGATGATATTGAAACCATGCCGATGGGAATCCATACGATAATCAATGAAGGGGGTGGTAATCTTTCCGGGGGACAGCGACAACGGTTATTTATTGCCCGTGCTTTAGTACATAAACCCCAGATTCTGTTATTTGATGAGGCAACATCAGCATTGGATAATCGCACCCAGGCAATAGTGACTCAAAGTTTAGCAGAGTTGGGAGTAACTCGCATTATTATTGCCCATCGTTTAAGTACAATTCGTCAGGCAGATAGGATTTATGTGTTGCAAGGGGGAAAGGTAGTTCAGCAGGGAAGTTTTGAGGAGTTGGCAGGGGTAGAAGGGTTGTTTGCTGATTTGATGGCGCGACAGATGCCTGATGTACCCTAAATTACCCAACTTTGGAGGATATCGATTTTCTTTGTGTTCTTTGTGACTTTGTGGTGAATTCTCCTTTATCTTAAAATCAGAGTAAATTATATCTGAAGTATGTTATCACAGCAGTTTAGGAAGTGAAAAATAACGATCGAATTCGGGGTACAACTCCAGAGATAGCACAAGCGGCACGGAAGTTAAGAAACAATCTGACACCAGCAGAAGCTCGTTTGTGGGAAGCACTAAGAAATAAGCAACTTGAAGGATTACGTTTTCGCCGTCAGCATCCTGTAGGAAATTTTATTTTAGATTTTTATTGTCCAGCAGTTAGATTAGTTGTGGAAGTTGATGGAGCAATTCACGATTCCCAGACAGAATACGACGATGCTAGAACCGCTAAATTAGCAGAATATGGCTATAAAGTGCTGAGATTTAGAAATGAACAGGTAATGAATGATTTGCCAAAAGTTTTGGCAGAGATTAGGGGCGTTGCTAGAAGGTTATTGCCCCCTAAATCCCCCAATTATGGGGGACTTTGAACTTCGGTTACTCTCACAAAATTAGGGTAAAGGAACTCTTATTCCCCCCAGAATTGGGGGGCTAGGGGGGCAAAAACCAGATACTTGACCTCTCAAAACAACTCATGCCAAGTTGGGAGATAATTGCCCCCTAAATCCCCCAATTATGGGGGACTTTGAACTTCGGTTACTCTCACAAAATTAGGGACAAGAAACTCTTATTACCCCCAGAATTGGCGGGCAAAAATTAGATAGTTGACCTCTCGCACTAACTTATACCAAGTTGGGAGATTATTGCCCCCTAAATCCCCCAATTATGGGGGACTTTGAGCTCCGGTTACTCTCACAAAATTAGGGACAAGGAACTCTTATTCCCCCCCATAATTGGGGGGCTAGGGGGGCAAAAACCAGATACTTGACCTCTCAAACTAACTCATACCAAGTTGGGAGATTATTGCCCCCTAAATCCCCCAATTATGGGGGACTTTGAGCTCCGGTTACTCTCACAAAATTAGGGACAAGGAACTCTTTTCCCCCCAGAATTGGGGGCTAGGGGGGCAAAAACCAGATACTTGACCTCTCACACTGACTCATACCAAGTTGGGAGATAATTGCCCCCTAAATCCCCCAATTATGGGGGACTTTGAACTCCGGTTACTCTCTCAAAATTAGGGACAAGGAACTCTTATCCCCCCCAGAATTGGGGGGCTAGGGGGGCAAAAACCAGATACTTGACCTCTCTTTCCTGACTCATACCAAGTTGGGAGATTGTTGCCCCCTAAATCCCCCAATTATGGGGGACTTTGAACTTCGATTACTCTCTCAAAATTAGGGTAAAGGAACTCTTATTCCCCCCAGAATTGGGGGGCAAAAACCAGATACTTGACCTCTCTTTCCTGACTCATACCAAGTTGGGAGATTGTTGCCCCCTAAATCCCCCAATTATGGGGGACTTTGAACTCTGGGTTACTCTCTCAAAATTAGGGGAAAGGAACTCTTGTTCCCCCCAGAATTGGGGGGCTAGGGGGGCAAAAACCAGATACTTGACCTCTCTTTCCTGACTCATACCAAGTTGGGAGATTGTTGCCCCCTAAATCCCCCAATTATGGGGGACTTTGAACTCTGGGTTACTCTCTCAAAATTAGGGGAAAGGAACTCTTGTTCCCCCCAGAATTGGGGGGCTAGGGGGGCAAAAACCAGATACTTGACCTCTCTTTCCTGACTCATACCAAGTTGGGAGATTGTTGCCCCCTAAATCCCCCAATTATGGGGGACTTTGAACTC
>JAAHHL010000218.1:8298-8763 GCA_010672185.1 Caldora sp. SIO3E6
CTTGTTCCCCCCAGAATTGGGGGGCTAGGGGGGCAAAAACCAGATACTTGACCTCTCTTTCCTGACTCATACCAAGTTGGGAGATTGTTGCCCCCTAAATCCCCCAATTATGGGGGACTTTGAACTCCGGTTACTCTCACAAAATTAGGGACAAGGAACTCTTATTCCCCCCAGAATTGGGGGGCTAGGGGGGCAAAAACCAGATACTTGACCTCTCTTTCCTGACTCATACCAAGTTGGGAGATAATTGCCCCCTAAATCCCCCAATTATGGGGGACTTTGAGCTCCGATTACTCTCACAAATTAGGGACAAAGAACTCTTATTCCCCCCAGAATTGGCAGGGCTGTTTCATTTTTGAGAAAGAAGGACTATATTAAAGCTATCTAGTCAGAAAACTCTCTTTTTGGGCAGATAGTCCGAGAAATTATGGATAATAGTTTAATTGATTATCTCAAACAAATACC
>JAAHHL010000219.1 GCA_010672185.1 Caldora sp. SIO3E6
AGGTATTTACCGACAATGGTGCAAGGTTCTTGAAGCCAAAAATGCAAAAACCTTGGACTATTTTGGCTTGCCATAGGATTGAAAGCCTTGTCTGGTATGGCTTACACACTTATGCAGCAGACCCTAAATAGTCGAAAACCTGGAGACAATCCCATGGCCTGCCAAGTGGTTTGAGCCAAAACCAGTCCTGGAAAAGACAAAGTAGAAGATTCTTCCAGCAATTCGCTGTAGGTTCTAAACTCATCCACTTCCAAACCTACCAAAGCATAACGAACCTCCCAAAATCCCGAACAACTCTTGTACTTTAGGTTTAACCCAGAAACAGCTTGCTGAACTTGTTGGTACGAAACAGCCTGTAATCGCACGACTTGAAGATGCTGATTACGAGGGACATTCCCTTTCCATGTTAGAAAAAATCGCTCGTGCTCTCAATCATCGCGTAGTAATCGATTTGATAATTAATCAGGACGCGATCGCATATGATATTGCGGCATTCCACAAATTACCTGAGGTTGAGGGGGTATGCTATTGAAAAGGGCGGGAAGCAATACGCCTCTAAGGTAAACGCGATCGCATCGTGATGAAATTCCCACAGTAATCCCACCAAAAACTATAGCGATCGTACAGGATTTGGTGGTAGGATATTTAACGATGGGATAGGTGTGCGCCTGTAAGGTATGAATTGATAGTTATCGCAAAATCCGATAGCGTCAAGAATGTAGACAAAGGGAATCCTTCCTTGATAATTGGTAAACAGATTAATCAAGGTACTTCGCCGCTGACCACTGAAGGGGTGTACCATTCCAAACAAAAGATTGTTGATTACGCAGATAGTATGAAGCGATCGCGTTATCCGATAATGATGATAACATCTTGTCAGTATATGATAAGCCGAGATTTTCTAAATTCCCAATTCTAAATTCTAAATTCTAAATTCTAAATTCCCAATTCCCAATTCTAAATTCTAAATTCTAAATTCTAAATTCTCCATTCTCCATTCTAAATTCCATATGTTGTCTAGGTTTGAGGGCGCACGTCGGTCATTGGTGTCAACTTAAGGTGAAAAGCGCTGGAAGTAGAGGCAATTCATGAATTGCCTCTACCATATTTCTCACAAATTATGCGATCGCAGTGTTATTGGTGACAAGTTAAAGGGTGGTGCATTTTGTCAACTCCCATATATAGTGTTTAGGGGCTAAAAAAGACCCTATATATGGAAATACCCAAGGGTTAAGGAAAATTGTATTCTTCTTCTTCTGCTCCTCCGCTCCTCCGCTCCTCCGCTCCTCCGCTCCCTTGACAACGGCATTTTTGCCTTAAGTTGACACCAATGCACGTCGGTGCGCCCCTACGATTTCAATATCAAAATCAATACTATCAACCCTCCCAAAATCCCTAACAACTTAGTAGTACTGTTACTTTTCACCAAAATTTCCGAGTAAGATAGTTGATGATTTTGGATCAGTAAGAAAGAATGGGGATTAAAGAGGAAAGGTAACCCACGACTCAAGAGTAAGCGCAAAAAGAAATTAAGACTCCATAACCGTTTCCGTAAAGGGTCTTGATTGTATTGCCAAGGATAACTAGTTTGGGCTAAACGGATTAAAGCTTTAATCTCAGGTTGCCGTAACTTTTCGTAACGAGGAAGTGCTTCAGAGAGATTATCTTGAGTCTCTGCCAACCTTTCCTGAAAAAGATAGACATCTTCAAGGGCAGAATTAACCCCTTGTCCAATATCCGGAGGAAAACAGTGAGCAGCATCCCCCAATAAAATTACCCCCGTTCCTTGATTAGCTTCCGGTTGTCCCCAGATGCGATACAAGCCGGAACAATATTGAGGAATCGGAAACTTGCCTCCAGCGCTAGCCGTAAATCTAGCCATTTCTTCCGGGGAAATGATTTTGTCTAAAGGCAACTGAGGAAAAGCTTGCTTCAGGAATTGTTCCACTTCTGCTGTTGTGGTTAATTGCCAGATTGTATGCTCTGGATAGGTAATAATATTCGCTGTCCTAGGTTGGGTAGAATCTTTGAAAGGTAATAACCCCAGAGAAATTGCCTGGTTACGTCCTTTAAAACTAGATCTTATCCCATAAGCCATAGTTGATTGAGCTACATCCCCCTCTTTGTCTGATAGGGGAAATTGGGGAGGGAAAGTGAGAACCTTGTATTGTAAACCAGTACTAGGAGAAGGAAATTGTTGCATGGCAAAAGCATCGGACTTTCCTTGCTCCCATTGAGCAAGAGTTTGACGTACAATGGAGTTTAAGCCATCACCAGCCACTACCAGAGTAGAACCTTCACCTTAGCAAATGCTACACTAGTACAGCAGTTAGCTGGCGCACAGGAAATTGCAGCAATGACCCTCTCTATCCCTCATCCCTACGAAGATGGGATGGCAGAAGAATGGATTAAAACCTATCCAGCAGCTTTATTTTTCTTAAATTGGCTTTAACCCATGTCAAGATGGTTAGACTTGAAGTTGAAGCGATTAAATGTTAGTTCGGTGGGTGTGAATTTAAATAGTTTTTTCGTCAGCTCATTCCCCTTCTTAGGGCATCGCCAGCTCTTTTCCCTAGTGACAGGCTGTTCAGTAGCAGTAGCTCTTAGCAGTTGTAACAGTGTAACCATTGACCAATACCAAGCCACAGCCGAAACCACTTTTACCTGGCGAGTTAGGTATACTATTGATGAGAATACTTATAGAAACCCGCGCTTTGAGGAATTTGCTTCCAATTCTCTGCTTAACTACAACGGCGAGAAACCAGAAGACGCTGTAATCGGACCTGATGATCAAGGCTTGTGGTGGCCGACTATGCCCCCAAAACCTAGTATAGATCAAGTAGAACAACGGGAAAAAGTTCAAGAAATCCATCATAAACCAGAACTTTTGCGTACTGTAAAATATCATTTAACCTACCAACAAGATGGTCAAACAGTTACCTTACCGACTAACTACCAGGTTTATCGGCAGGTAGCTAGAGCTTATCCTTATGGAAAAAAATTGCAGCTGACTTTAGGCATCAATAATGGTTCTGTGGAGAAAGCTGAGCCATTGGATTGATAGGGAGTGTGGGAAGTGTGGGGAGTGTGGGAGGTGTGGGGAGATAGAGACAAAGGAAAACTTATGATTTTTTGAACAGTTAGGCTATAAATCCCACCTCATATTTCGTTGACCCGGAGATGAGGGAAAAAAGGGAGATAATTCCAATTCCCAATTCCCAATTCCCTTTGCGCAGCATGGTGAGCAAAGCGAGGCAAATTCCCAATTATGAAAAATGAAAAATGAAAATCAAATGCAAGCCTTAATCAGGCCAATTATTCTGCAAGCACAAAAAGAGCTCTTACCACCAGGGAAGTTTTATAGTCTTTGTCAGCGGCTGCGTAATCAAACTAGTATCAAAAGATTCTATTTCTTAACTCCGCCTCCCCATTTGATTAACTTGCAGGCTCATCAAATTTCTCCCCATCAGCTGTGTAAGTTTTTGGATAGATTAGCCCACTATGTCAGCTCGGTTGCTCTAGAAGGTCACCAAGAACTATTCTACCTACAAAGAGTAAATCTCAGGCTCAAAGGTGCTAACAGGAAAGTAGTGCTAGTAAAGAGAAGAATAGCTGATACGCAGTTGCATTCAAAGATAGTAGTTAAAACAGACGCGGAGAGTCGGAGACAAGGAGACACGGAGAAAATGAATGTGCGACTTTTGAGGGCAACTTGGTATGAACACCAGCGTATCAACATTGCTACAGGGATGAAGATTGAGGTAGAAATAGTTGGTGCAGGGATGATTGGTAGAGTAGCTCGGGTAAGAATTAATGATGGCCAGGATTTGGCCTTTAAAGCTTTTTTTGACCCAAATTTTGTCTGGCAACATGGTCCTTGGGCAGAAATTCCGATTGGCATCCGACTGAAAGCTTGTCAGGTGACTAAAGACTTACCAGAATTTTTGTTTGCGGGTCAGGATTGGGCTGTTTGGGAATGGATTTATCCCCATACTAATCCTCAGTCAAGGAAAGGGGGAATAACCTATGAACAGTTTGCCAAACTTGAAGGTTTGATTAAGCTCAATCCCTTAAATCGCAGCAACTACAACCCTTATAATATGCGCTTAGACCCAGGGGGAATTCAGAAAAAATATTGGGGAAGACGCTTCCATGATTTCTTCAAAGGGGTTATCTTTTATTCCCGAAAAGCTCACCGAGAAGGGTTACAGTCATTGACACTCCACCTAAGGAGAAATAGAGTTCGTTATTTTTGCTTACGATTAGTTGCTCTATTTTTTCCGAAATTTATTCAGACTTACCAGGCTCGTGCAATAAGGCAGAAGGCAGAAGGCAGTTCGGCAAAGCCGTTGCCGCAGGCTAGCCAGGAGGCAGGAGGCAGAAGGCAGGAGGGAAGAAAGTTGGTGTAGTAAGTTTTTAATAGCTGAAAGCTGTTTCTGGCTTCTTTTTGGACTGAAGTCCTACTACTGCTTATTACTTATTACTTTTTCTCCCAAGCCCTACTTAGGGTCTGCTGAATAAGTGTGTAAGCTATGTCAGACAAGGCTTTCAATCATGCAGGAAACCACAAAAGTCCAAAGAAGTTGCATCTGTTGGCTCAAAAACCTGGCATCTACTTGGGAAATCCCTGGGTAACCTTGGGGGATGCAGATGCCCAAAACAGCGGATAAATGCTGCATTCCTTATTACTTATTACTTATTACTTATTACTTATTACTTATTACTTATTCTCCCAAACCCTACTTAGGAGGAGTAATAGTGAAGGAAATTGAGCGAGGGGATGGAACTACTGTGCTTGAGGTTGACGGCTGAAGCTGCTCCTGATTTGGTGGATTAGTCAAACTACCATTGTCTGCTGTTGGTAGATGATTGTTAGCTTCAGATTGATTTGGTGGTTGTCCAAAAGACCAACTAACATATTTGCTATAGTTAGAAGCGATCGCTAGCAAGGCTCCACCGACGATAAATACGGGCAGGGGTATAGTGAAGTCCTTCATCCATTGATACAGTTCCACCATCCCCAACAAAACTAGAAAGCTAAATATCCAAAATCTCATAAATTTAATCTCGTGTTTATCCCCAAATATTTTTTATTGTGCCAAAATTTAAGCGCGAGGGGCTAATGTTAGCTCTCGCGCTCTACAGGATTATGGGAAAACCCCTTTATTGATTACCGAATAGCTAAACCGTAGCAGCAACCTTAGGTGCACTAGCAGTCAAGCGTTCATAAGTAGACCGCATTTTTAACCCAACTAGAACCTGGAACAATCCAGAACCATTATTAGAGCCAGGATAATCAGGATGCTTGAGCATCAGCTCAGTCATTTCACCGTAAAATTTGGTGGAGGTATTGCTCAGATGACTCTCGATATAAATCATTTCATCGAGATTGTCAAATTGACCATCCACTTCTAAAATTGAGACCTCGTTACCAAAATAGTTGTCTGGCCCATAATACATTTTTAAACCAGGATAGGCACAGGTCAGCTTACGACCACAGGGTCTCCAGTCAATAGTTGACCCCTCATCAAATAGATAGACTGGCTCAAAGCCTTCCACACCTTCTTTCTGAACCAAACGTACCCGTAGCAGTTTACTTTCCTTGTCATCCTTAATTAGCTGTGTGGGCAAAATCTGGATAACAACGTCAGCGTGTTCCTTTTGTGGTTCAATATAAGCTTCAAAGTCTGGGCGTCTGGCATTAATCGAAGCTAGGATATCTTCATAGCGGTGACCCCGCTCTGCCATGTCCCGTTGAATTTTCCAATTAATCTTGACTTCATCACTAATATCAAGGTAGACACTGAAATCAATCAGCTCTCGCACCCGCTCATCATACATCGGGTGCAGTCCCTCAATTACCACAACCTTATTCGGCTCAATCCGTTCTGGTGGATCAAGTTCACCAGTTTCATGATTATAAATGGGCTTATCAATTGCCTGACCATTCTTGAGCGCTTTGATTTGCTCAGCCATTAGGTCAAAATTATTTGCCTTGGGGTTGAGTGCAGTAACTTTTTGCTCTTTGCGCTGTTTTCTATCCAAACTGTGATAGTCATCTAGGCAAATGACTGTCATAAACTCTTCGCCAAACAGATCTATCAAGCGGCGCAAAAACGTTGACTTCCCGCATCCAGAGTCTCCGGCAACACCAATTAATACCACGCGATCTAGCTGGGTCATATATTCCCTCTAATGCAAAACATCTTCTCAAAAGAGTTTTCTTCCGAGCCAAATTTCAACTCCAGGATAAGCCTGTTAGTTGATCTAGCTGCTTAACAACAATTACCAAGGCATGAAGAATGCCTAAGTACTTGCCCTCAGGTAAGACTCAAGCTCGACATAGTATCAGTATTTGGTACTAGCTGCTGAGAGTGAATCTTACCAAAATCAGATTACCCCTACAAGGTTTTCTGGGAAGTAACACGATCTCACTTATGTACTTATGCTAAGGTAGCGGGGGAATTTTTGCTAAAGAAAATCTAAAATTGAATCAAGATTAACAGTTTTTGGGGAGCCAGCTGGTTAACTTGGAAGGGGCGCATTTGTGGTTGCTTTTCTCTAAACAACCGTAAAACTAGGCTGGGTATAGCTTCACAATGATACTCTAATAATTAACTATTCAGCTCTAAGCCAGCTAAGCCAGAATTCAGCAATGGACTCTGGCAGAACTAGCAAGAGCAAGTTTTAGCGAAAAAAATTAAGTTGGTTTGGAGATCTTGAAGCCATGTACAGTCCCAGCGCAGCTGCTAATTCGGTAATTAGCACGGAGTTCGGTAGTCGCACTTTTGTCTACGAAGTTGTCGGTCTACGGCAAAATTCTATAACTGACCAGATGAGCTGCCCAATTCGTCAAAGTGGCAGCGTATTCATCACAGTGCCCTACAACCGTATGCAGCAAGAAATGCAGCGGATTACTCGCATGGGTGGTCGAATTGTCAGTATTCAACCCTTAAATGGTACGAAGCTCACAGCTACATCAACAGATAAAACCAGCAAACCTATGGCTCCAACAAAAGAGAAAGTCGATATTCCGGTTAATATCTACCGACCCAAAAATCCCTTTATTGGAAAATGTATTGAGAATTACGAGCTAGTTAACGAAGGAGGCGTTGGTACTTGCCGTCACCTCACCTTCGACCTCTCTGGTGGAGATTTGCGGTATTTGGAAGGTCAGAGCATTGGTATTATCCCACCAGGAAAGGATAAAAATGACAAGCCCCACAAACTTAGGCTCTACTCCATTGCTTCCACTCGCCACGGCGACAAATTAGATGACAAGACTGTCTCCCTCTGTGTCCGGAAACTGGAGTACAAACACCCAGAAACTGGGGAACACATCGTCGGGGTATGCTCTGGCTTCTTGTGTGGCCTAGAAGTAGGAGCAGATGTGGCAATCACCGGACCAGTGGGTAAGGAGATGTTGTTACCCCCTGATGAAGATGCCAACATTATCATGATGGCAACCGGTACTGGAATTGCCCCATTCCGAGCCTATTTGTGGCGCATGTTCAAAGAGCAGCACGAAGACTACAAATTCAAAGGCAAGGCTTGGCTGATCTTCGGTATTCCTACAACACCTAATATTTTGTACAAGGAACAACTCGAAGAAATGCAGCAAAATTACCCAGATAACTTCCGCCTCACCTATGCCATCAGCCGAGAACAGAAGAACTCTGAAGGTGGCAAGATGTATATCCAGCACCGAGTAGCTGAGCACGCGGAAGAACTCTGGAGCTTAATGCAAAAACCCAATACCCATACCTATATTTGTGGTCTTAAGGGTATGGAAGACGGCATTGATGCTGCCTTAACTGCTGAAGCTGGCAAGCAAGGCATAGAATGGTCAGATTACCAGAAGCAAATGAAGAAGGCTCATCGCTGGCACGTTGAAACCTACTAGTGCCGCTGCGCGGAATTAAGAATTAAGAATGCTTGTTCTATAAGCATTCTATCGCTCTTAAACTGGTTACTTATTTCCGCCGCGCTGCACTAGGTTAGGTGTTAGGCAATGGTGACAAGTTAAAGGGTGGTGCATTTTGTCAACTCCCATATATGGTGTTGGGGGGCTAAAAAAGACCCTATATATGGAAATACCCAAGGGTTAAGGAAAATTGTATTCTTCTTCCTCCGCTCCTCTGCTCCTCTGCTCCTCCGCTCCTCCGCTCCTCCGCTCCCTTGTCCTCCTTGTCCCCCTTGTCTTTCCACTAGCGCGTCTGTATCTTTTGGCTGAAAGCCTAGAGAGCAGACGCGCTAGTCATTAGGGACATTAGGTTGATTAGATCATGAGAATTATGTTAAATTTAGTTAAGATTACCTTACAAGTGAATTTTGTTGCCTTTACACGGGACAACATTTGCGCTAATCAACAAAATCGATAGATAAGAGCAAAAATTTCTGTTCAGAGGATTTTCACCAGACTGTTGGCAAACTCAACAGCCACCCCTAAAACCTATGCCAGCATATACGACCAGCAATATTATAGAGGCCAATAAAAAATGAGACTTTCCTGGAGAGTTATATTACTTTGGACATTGCCTGTCCTAGTCATTGGGTTTTTCCTGTGGCAGGGAACATTTGGGAATGCTACCGGTGAATTTGGTAAAAACACAGCTAGTACTCGCATGACCTATGGTCGCTTTTTAGAATACCTAGATAACGATAGAGTAACTAGTGTTGACCTTTATGATGGCGGTAGGACAGCAATAGTTGAAGCTACTGACTCCCAGCTAGATGACCGT
>JAAHHL010000022.1 GCA_010672185.1 Caldora sp. SIO3E6
TTAGTGGACTGACCCAGCTAAAATGGTGGGGAGAGAAACTGGTTTTGAAGTAATAAGTAATAAGTAATAAGTAATAAGTAAGATACAAGTAGAACTTATCACATCGGTTATAATGCCTATAAATCTATATCTACTCATCACTCATTACTCATTACTCATTACTTCGTATTCCACATTTTTAGTTGTGTCGCGCTACTACCTCTATTTCTCAGATTTTTCATAAGCAGCAATAATTCTCTGAACCAGAGGATTACGGATGACATCATTTTGGGTAAGGTGACACAAGGCAATCCCCTCGACAGATTGCAAGATTTTCAGGGTAACTTCTAAACCAGAGCGTTGGTGATCTGGCAAATCTGTTTGAGTAATGTCCCCCGTAACTACCATGCGAGAGTGGAAGCCAAGGCGCGTCAGCACCATTTTCATTTGAGCTGGGGTCGTATTTTGAGCCTCATCAACGATCACAAATGCGTTTCTGAGGGTTCTGCCTCGCATATATGCTAGAGGCGCAACTTCAATGATGCCTCGTTCCATCAAACTAGCAATCTTTTCGGGGTCAATCAGCTCATACAAAGCGTCGTAGAGAGGGCGCAGAAAAGGATTAACCTTCTGCTGCAAGTCCCCAGGGAGGAAACCTAGTTTTTCCCCCGCTTCCACCGCAGGTCTAGTGAGAATCAGTCGTTCGTACTCATTGGCTAAAAGGGCCTGTGCTGCCAGAACTACTGCCAGAAAAGTTTTACCAGTACCTGCCGGTCCGGTGCAAAAGGTCAGATCGTGGGAGAGAATCGCTTTGATGTACTGCTGCTGTCGGAAGGTTTTGGCACGAATCTCTTCCCCCCGCCTAGTACAAGCTAATACATTTTTGTGTAAGTCCTTTAACTCCTCTGGTCTTTGAGTATCTAAGGCATGGCAGGCAGTCAGGATATCTACTCCCGTAACCATTTTACCTTCCTGCCAAAAGGATTTTAGTGCCGACACTAATGCCTGGACCCGTTCCACCTGTTTTGGAGTTCCAGAAATTAGCAGTTCTTGACCTCGTATCACTAGAGTTGCGCCGGTTTGCCGCGATAGGGTTTTGATATTTTCTTCCCGGTTACCAGCTAGAGCGATCGCGCTTTCGTTACTAGGCAGCTGAATTGTATTTGATGCTTCCGTCATTATACTCTTAGATCAATCGTCAGTGGCTAGGGACGATGAGTGACCATAATGGGACAAACCTACTATTAACCACTGACATATAGCAAAGCTCTACTGAGAGCGTAGTTTAGGAGCTGATTTGGGGAGGGATGGTCGGGGACGTACTCTTCTTTTGAGATCAACTCTACCACCAAAGTTTTTTTCCCTACTATTTTCTTTGGGGTGTGTACCTTCAGAATCATCGTAGATATCCAGATGGACAGATTGACCAGCTGCTTGAGCTACCGCTTTGATTACTGTGCGAATCGCCTGAATATTGCGACCACCTCGACCGAATACTCGTCCTTTGTCCTCTCCTTCAAAAGCTAATCTAATCCAAACCCTTGCCTTGCTGGACTTCTCACAATCTATGCTTAAGGATGTTGGTGACTCCAGAAACGGTTCTACCAAAAATCTGACGAGACCGACATAATTAGGGTTAACCTCCTCAGTAGAGGTAGATTGGGTATTAGGCATTGATTTGTTCAAAAACATTGGCTTTTTGCAGAATACTGCGTACTGTGTCAGTAGGCTGAGCACCATTTTTGAGCCATTTGACGATTGCTGGAACATCCAGCCTGGTTTCGTTACTTCTGGGATTGTAGAAGCCCAGTTCTTCTAGGGGACGACCGTCACGGCGAGCACTACTGTTAATCGCTACAATCCGGTAGCTAACTTCACGCTTTTTGCCGTATCGCTTTAATCTCAGTTTGATCATGTCCAACAAATAATTCACCTGTATGATCTTAAGCGATCGTTGGGGAATGGGGAACGGGGAATGGGGAATGGTGACAAGTTCAGGCAAAATCGTCGTTGTCAAGGGAGCTGAGGGAGCTGAGGAAGCTGAGGGAGTTGAGGAATAAGAACCACCATTTTTCAGCAATCTTTGGTTATTTCCATATATAGGGTTTTGGAGAGTGCTCAAACGCGCTTATATAGTACTTGACAAAAACTTGTCACCATTGGGGAATGAATGGGGAATGAGTGAGTGCCAATATCTCCCTTGTCTCCATACTCCCTAACATGAGTTGACAGGAAATTTACCCAATGCTAGCCTTGGGCTACTCAGACATGTTTAAAAATACTTTTTAATCAAAGATATAAATAAAGTTAATTAAAGCTTTTGTAGTGTAATACACATTGCTAGCTGCAATTATAAGTTAGTAACATAAATAAATAAGTTATCTGCTACTTATATAACCAGTGTCTGCGCTAAATTTGCCCATATGGAGGACTAATTTTGAGAGAATATAATTATTACAAAATAAGCATTATATACACAATTTGGTAACTCATTTTCCGGAAAGTGGAGTCACAGCTTTGTAGTTAATGTCAGTGTTTCCAGGAGTATATATCTATGGTTACTTCAATTGAGGAATTTGATGCCAAGTACTGGGTGAAGGTACGTAGTTCATTAGATGCAACACCAACATTTATCACCTGGAGTGGTTCAATCTACGCTTTTATACCCAATGAACCGAAAAAGCGTCTGTTCAAGATTGTGGGGATGAGTGTTAGCCGATGTCTTGCCAACGAAGATAATAGCTGGGATTTTACATCCAGGGAATTAACCTACTATTTAGACCCTATCACCGGTGAGATTCTTCACAAATGGGAAAACCCTTGGACTGGAGAAATTCTGACCGTAGTTCATGTTGCCAATAACCCAGTGCAGGGTCGCTTTGAAGGGACTATACCAGCAAAAATAGAGGGTGAGGTGACCACCTTTGCGTTTGATTTATTTTCTAGCTACCCTAATCCTCTGGCAGAAGATGACAGGTTCATCGAGTACAGTCCCCACCCCACTTATCAAGCCGCCGAGTTATTTAAACTGACAGTACCTACCAAAGATTTACTAGACCCTGAGCAAACTTCTATTTCTGAAATGATTCTGAGTTGGGATAGAATTGGACCCTGGGTACCCTGGATGAAGATGGCAGGTAAAGCTGGTCAACTTATTTATAGTACTAGTGGTCTCAAAGTTAGCAAGTTTGATGACTTGCCCCAACTACTACAAGATGAAATAAATCAGCATGTTCCTTTGTATAAGGATGCACCAAAATCTCAATTAGACCAGGAAAATATGACGTCTTGGAAATACTTCAAACAGCACTTTGCTGCTTATCAAGCTGGTCATCAATTCCCAGTGACAGTAGCAGAAGAGTTGTGATATTCTGCTCTAGGCTGATAGACTCTTAAGAAACACTCTGGCTAATGGCTAATGGCTAATGGCTAATTGCTAATGGCTAATTGCTAATGGCTAATTGCTAATTGCTAATGGCTAATTGCTAATTGCTTTTAAGAAACAAGGCAGAGGGCTCCAAGGCTCCAAGGGAAGATGATTTCACAAAAGTTTCTTTCTTTCATAGGGGGCGGCGTGCCGCCCGTGGGGCAGCTCTTAAGAAACAAGGCTCCGAGGCTCCGAGTCAGGAGTCAGGAGGCTCGGAGGGAAGAGGATTTTGCTTGTTTATGACCTTGATAGACCGATTTATCTTGTTAGTTCTTGCAATTTGCTTGACAAGTTGTGGTAGTTCTGTGCGCCTATTAAATTATCCCTTTGATGCAACAGGACGTGGCTTAAATAGTCCAGCTTCAGAATTAACTCCCCACTTGTCAAAGCGGTATATTGTGTTTGTATCTGACCGAAGGGGTAGTCAGGATATTTATCTTTATGATGCCACTGAGCGACGTTTGATTGACTTACCAGGATTGAATTCCCTGGATGCGATCGCTTCTCACCCAGGGATTTCTGAAGATGGTAAAACTATTGTCTTTGCTGCTAGTCGTCAAGGCCGCTCAAACATCTACCTCTACAATCGGGAAACATTTCAGTTACGTAACTTCACAAAAAATCTTGCTGCTGAAGTACGTCATCCTACTATCAGTGCGGATGGTAGTAGAGTCGCTTTTGAATCTAGCAAGAATGGTCAGTGGGACATTGTGGTTTACAATAGCTCTGGGAAACCACTCAATTTGCCAAAACTCTTTTAGGGTGTGGGGTGTAGGGTATCAATAATTAGGGCTTGGGAGAATAAGTAACAAGTAACAAGTAACAAGTAATAAGTAAGAATGAATGCAGCATTTATCCGCTGTTTTGGGCATCTGCATCCCCCAAGGTTACCCGGGTTGATGCCAGGTTTTTGAGCTAAGAGATGCAATTTCTTGGGATTTTTTAACCTCAGAGTACAGCAGCCTAGAGCCATAGGAATTGATCTTTATCGAGATTTGCCAGTGGAACCTGGTCACCAGGAACTAGTTGAGGTGTTCGAGTCTACACCGAACCTCATTGGTATTGAGAAAGCCGGTGGTAATCCAGTTCCCCCGCCACCCACCTTAAGCCAACTCGGGCAAGTAGCTGTGGCAGATTTAATATTAGATGGGGATGGCAAGGTGCGTCGAGGCTTACTCTCTATTAGAGCAGACGGTTCTACCAAATTAAGTCTAGGAGCTCAACTAGCTCTGATGTATCTCGAAGCCGAGGATATTGATCTGAAGCCAATAGCTTATCCAAGATTGGGGTTAGGTAAAGCGGTATTTGTCCCCTTTCAGGGAAACGATGGCGGCTATGTTCGAGCAGATGATGGTGGTTACCAGATTTTGTTGAACTTTCGGGGCACAGTAGAGAGTTTCCGTACTATATCCCTGAGGTCGGTTCTAGAGAATCGACTACCAACCGATTTAGTCCATAACCGCATTGTCTTGATTGGCTCTGTTGCCGAAAGCCTCAAGGATAATTTTCATACTTCCTACAGTCATCAAATAATACCTGGTGTGGTGATTCATGCTAATTTAGCCAGCCAGATTGTCAGTGCAGCTATGGAAGGGCGATCCCTGTTTAAAGTATGGAGAGAACCTGTTGAGTGGCTATGGATTATAACTTGGTCATTTGTTGGTGCTACAGGGTGTTGGCTCTTGCTCCAGAGTAACCAGTTAAACCAGCAGCTTTGGCTGAAATGGACAGTTTTGGTCTTGAGCATTACTTTAGGAGAGGGCATTCTGATTACTGGCAGCTATCTCGCTTTTGTGGCAAGCTGGTGGATCCCTTTAGTTCCTCCTTTAGTGGCTTTTACTGGCTCTGCGGTTCTGATCATTTTTTACCACAGCTTTTGGTTGCAACAGGAAAAAGCTGATCTCGAAATCTTACTGGAAACCACAACTGAACACTTCAATTCAGTGGAAGCTGTGCTGCAAGATCAAACAGAGGAAGCGATACGTGCAGGAGAGAAGCGGCTGATTCAATTTCTAGAGGCGGTACCAGTCGGTGTGGCAGTGATTGATGCTAATGGCAAACCCTATTACCTCAATCAGAAGGCACAGGAGTTATTTGGCAAGGGGGTTGAATCCTCAGCTAATTCTGAGGAATTGGCTGAGGTATATCAAAACTATATTGCAGGAACTGATCAACTTTACCCTGTAGAAAACTTGCCTCTGATGCGGGCACTTAGAGGTGAAAGTAGTACCGTTGATGATATAGATATCCACCAAGGTGACAAGATTATTCCTATAGAAGCTTGGGGAACTCCCATCTACGATGAAGAGGGCAATATTAGTTATGCGATCGTTGCTTTTCAAGATATCACCGAACGCAAACGAGCAGAAGCCGAGCGCATGAGGTTCACGAATGAGCTGTATCAACTCAACCAAGCCAATGCACGTTTTGTACCTCGTCAATTCCTCCAGTTGTTGAACAAACAGAGCATTGTTGATGTCAAATTAGGTGAGGCGGTGCAGAAGGAGATGTCGATTTTGTTTGCTGATATCCGCTCCTTTACTACCCTATCAGAACGGATGAGCATCGAAGACAACTTCAAATTTATTAATGCTTATCTGTCTCGCATGGAACCAGCTATTGCCGAAAATTATGGCTTTATTGATAAGTACATTGGTGATGCGATTATGGCTCTGTTTAGCGGCGGTGCCGATGATGCAGTTAAAGCTGCCATTGCTATGTTAAGGCGGCTAGCGGAGTATAATATTATACGGCAAGCAGAAAATCGCTCTACTATCCATATCGGCATTGGCATCAATACTGGTTCTTTGATGTTGGGAACGGTGGGAGGACCAAACCGAATGGATGGTACTGTGATTAGCGATGCGGTTAATTTAGCTGCACGCTTAGAAACTCTGACGAAAGATTATGGAGTGTCGTTGCTCATTTCTCACCACACATTTTTGCAGTTAAACCATCCTGTTGAGTATGCCTTTCGTGCCATTGATCGGGTAATGGTGAAAGGTAAGTCAGAAATGGTGTTTGTTTTTGAAGTCTTTGAGGTAGACTCTCCAGAACTCCGCAAGGGTAAATTAGCCACTAAATCAACTTTTGAACAAGCCTTGTGGCGCTATCATCAAGATCGTTTCCAGGAAGCAGCTGAACTGCTTCAAGATTGTTTAAAGATAAACCCTGCTGATCGAGCAGCTCAAATTTATTTGGAGCGCTGCCAAGCAAAATGGAAAAATAATTAATAATGGATAATGGATAATGGATAATGGATAATTGCTAATTGCTAATTGCTAATTGCTAATTGCTAATTGCTAATTGCTAATTGCTAATTGCTAATTGCTAATTGCTAATTGCTAATTGCTAATTGCTAATTGCTAATGGATAATTATATCAAGTTCGGATAAATAGTTAGGGCTTGCTGAATAAGTGTGTAAGCCATACCAGAGAAGGCTTTCTCCTCATGCAGCAAACCAAAAAAGTCCAAGGAAATTGCATCTGTTGGCTCAAAAACCTGGCATCGACCCGGAAAATCCCTGGGTAACTTTGG
>JAAHHL010000220.1 GCA_010672185.1 Caldora sp. SIO3E6
TGTTAAAAGTATCGATTACTCTTTTCTTATGGCATGTAAAACTAGAAAATACTGATGAAGAACTGGAAAAATCAAATAAGGAGAGATTAGCGGAGTGAGTGTGGGGAGACAAGGGAGCTGAGGGAGCTGAGGGAGCTGAGGGAGATGGGGAGCTGAGGGAGCTGAGGGAGCTGAGGGAGCTGAGGGAGCTGAGGGAGATGGGGAGCTGAGGGAGCTGAGGGAGCTGAGGGAGCTGAGGGAGATGGGGAGATAGGGAGATGGGGAGATGGGGAGACGCGGAGACAGGAAAAATTCCCAATTCCCAATTCCCAAACAACAAACAACCAACAACCAACAACCAACAACCAACAACAAACAACAAACAACAAACAACCAACAACCAACAACAAATAACAATGACCACAGAAACTATCCCAACTAAACCAGAGCTGCTTAGACTACAAAAAGTAGTTGATAAATTGTTAACCAACTCTAGGAAACTCAGAGTCCTGGAAGCTGGTTGTGGTTCTGCTACAGAAATTCACCTGCCCCAAGATGCCTTTTTTGTTGGTATGGATATCTCTGCTAAGCAGCTGGAGAGAAATGCCGTTGCGCAAGAAAAAATCTTGGGAGATATCCAAACTTATCCCCTACCAGGTGGGGAGTTTGATGTCATTCTTTGCTTCTATCTGTTGGAACATCTGCCCCAACCGGAATTAGCGATGAAGAATTTCTTACAGGCAGTTAAAGAAGAGGGCATTATTATCTTGGCCCTTCCTAACGTCTTATCTATTTGGGGCTTAATCACCAAATTTACTCCCCATTGGTTTCATGTCTGGGTTTACCGATATATATTTGGAGAAAAGCGGGCAGGAACCGATGACTTTGGTCCTTTTCAAACCTTTTCCCGATTATCTACTAGCCCCAAACAGCTGGAGCAATTTGCCCTGAATCATAACTTATCCATCGAATATCTAGATTTGTATGAAAATTTCCGTCAGACAGACATGAAGGCAAAATATGGTTTATGGTGGCAGTTATTTGCAGGAACAGTTAAGGTACTGAGTTTTGGTCAAGTTGCTACAGATAATACAGATTATATTCTGGTTTTGAAAAAACAGAAAAATTAAGGGTTGTATAGCAACCGCCAAGGCGGTTAGGACAACGCCAAATGCAGCAAACCTTTACCTGTCAATCTTTTCCCTTCTGCCCTCTGCCTTCTGCCTTCTGCCTTCTGCTGTAAATTTTGTCAACGATGCATCTCAGGAGAACTAAACATGTTAATGACTACTAAGGTAAAACTCAAGGAAAGTACCCAAGAGCTACTTAGATGTCCCATTTGCCAATCTAAACTGGTTTTGGAAGAAGACCATTTTCAATGCACTAATGATCAGTGCCAAGCTAACTTTCCCATAGTTGATGGTGTCCCTATCCTGATCAATGAATCATCCAGTATTTTTTCGATTAGTGATTTTCTTGAGTACAAAAGCACTACTTTTAACCTCAATACCAAATCCAAAATTACACGTTTTTTAATCAACTTAGTACCCAAATTCTATTTAAATATTAAGACAACAAAAAATTATGAAAATTTTACAGAACTTTTACTCAAGGAAAATGACAATCCTCAAGTTTTAGTCCTGGGTGGTGGTATCTTAGGTCAAGGTATGGAGTCCCTCTCCTCAGCTCCCTCTATCGACCTAATTGGGAGTGATGTTTCTTTTGGTTCCGGTACAGAATTAATCTGCGATGCCCACGATCTTCCCTTCGAGGATTCTTCATTAGATGGGGTTGTTGCCCAAGCTGTACTGGAACATGTTGTCGATCCACACAAATGTGTTGCAGAAATTCACCGAGTCCTTAAAGATAATGGCCTAGTTTATGCAGAGACTCCATTTATGCAACAAGTCCATATGGGAAGATATGACTTTACTCGCTTTACCCATTTGGGACATCGTCGTTTATTCCGCAAGTTTGAAGAAATTTCTAGCGGTGCAACCAATGGCTCAGGGTTGGCATTAGCTTGGTCCTACCAATACTTTCTTTTGAGTTTTGTTAAAAGCAAATTTGCCCAAGCTCTTGTTATTGCTTTTGCAAGATTCACCTCTTTTTGGTTAAAATACTTGGACTACTATTTAATTGATAAACCTGGTATATTTGATAGTGCATCTGGATACTACTTTATGGGAAAAAAAAGCGATCAAGTGCTTTCTGACCGAGAGTTAATCAAACTTTACAAAGGAATCCGGGGTGGGATTTCTCCAGATTACTCTCGATAAACAGGAGGCAGAAGGCAGGAGGCAGGAGGTAGAAGGTAGGTAGAATCGTGTTTCTCCTGTTCAATTGGGGGCGCGAAGCGCTCCTCAGGAGCTCCTAAGAAACACACTCAGCTGCAGGGGGTTGGGCGAAGCATTTGGATAGGTATACTTAGGTATATGTACTTAAATTATCGCCCAAATGCTTCGCCCCTACAGTTCCCTACAAATGTTTCTGACCTTCGGCGCAGGATTCGGCCCCACACCTCACACCCTACACCCTACACCCCGCGCCGTCAGGCGCTGAGAAGTTGATTGGTTCAACTTAGGTTTCTTCACTCTTTTAGGATAATTAAAGGTGTCCAGTCTAGCAATTTTTCATCCTTCCCTCTATGGAGGTGGAGCAGAAAGAGTATTAGTTAACTTGGCTAGTGCCTTCGTTGCCCAGGGTTTATCTGTAGATTTAGTTTTAGTTAAGGAGGAAGGGTCTTTCTTATCTGCGCTACCACCAGAAGTGCGAGTTGTGAACTTGGGAGCCCAGCGACTTTTACTAAGTATGCCTGCCTTGGTACGCTATCTGCAACGGGAGCAACCGATATCCCTACTCTCGGCTTTTGAAGATACCAACTTGTTAGCTTTGTGGAGCCGCAGGTTAGCTGGTGTATCTACCAGAATTATCGTGAGTATACACGGTCCTGTTTCCTTAGAATCCCAACTCTTAAATCAAGGGCTCAAAAGAAAAATTGGACCTTATTTAGCCCGTTTATTCTATCCCTGGGCTGATAAAGTTATTACAGTTTCTCACGGGGTGGCAGAAGATTTGATTAGCCTGGGCTTTTCCTCAAAAAATATTCAAGTAATCTACAATCCAGTAGTTACCCCAGAATTGAGTCAAAAAGCCCTTGAACCTCTTGAACATCCTTGGTTTAAACCCGGTTCATCTCCAGTAATTTTAGCAGTAGGACGTTTAGAAGCCCAAAAAGACTTTCCGACTCTAATCAAAGCTTTTGCTCGAGTTAGGCAACAACGTCCTGCCAAATTGCTAATTTTGGGAGAGGGGCAAGATAGACCAGCTCTCGAAGCTTTAGTGCAAGAATTGGGACTAGAGTTGGACATAGCTTTACCTGGTTTTGTCTATAATCCCTATGCTTATATGGCTAGAGCAGCAGTATTTGTCCTTTCCTCAATTTTTGAGGGACTACCCACAGTGCTAATTGAGGCAATGGCAGGAGGAACTCCTATCGTTGCTACAGATTGTAAAAGTGGACCCGCAGAAATTTTGGAGCAAGGGAAGTACGGCAAGCTAGTACCAGTAGGGGATATCAAAGCTATGGCAGAAGCGATCGCAATTACTTTGGAGCAACCCCAAGAGGCAGCAGTGCTCCAACACAGAGCCGGAGACTTTTCCTTGGATCAAGCGGTAAGTCAGTATCTACAAGTGTTGCAGATTTAGTGAGGAAACTTAATAATTGATAATTGATAATGGATAATTGATAATTAATTAAGCCGATTAAAGGCTTTTCCTTTTAAGTAACAAAAGTGCTAGGATATTTCCTTATACTCAATCTTATCAGTTTTAACTTTCTTGTAATTATCCATTATCCATTATCCATTATCCATTCCCAATTCCCAATTCCCAATTCCCAATTCTCAATTCTCAATTCTCAATTCTCCATTCTCTTAAGGGTGTTTATGAAAAAAATCAGCCAGGATATCATTCAAAATCTTCAATATGTCAAGGTATCTAATACCAACCTTGACCTGAGTAATTTTCCTAATTTTATGATAGTCGGTCCTCAAAGGACAGGTACAACCTGGCTCTACTGGAGTTTAAGGCAGCATCCGCAAATTTGTTTCTCTAGACCGAAAGAACTATTCTATTTCAATTTTCTCGATATGCCGGAATTTCCGATGTATCGTTCCAGTGAATTGAGCTGGTATCTACAGTTTTTTAAGGAGCATCCCGTCAGATATCTTTGGAAAAACTTCACCACTTTGAGATATCACGGAGAATTTTATCGCCCCAAAATCAAAGGAGAGGCCACAGCTACTTATGCCGCAATGAAAACTGAGCTGATTAAAGACGTGCTGACCCTCAACCCTGAGATCAAGATTATTTTAATGATTAGAAATCCCATCGACAGGGCTTGGTCTCATGCCAAAAAAGACTTATTAAAAGAACCAGGGAAAAAATATGATGAAGTTTCCGAGCAAGAGTTTGAGAAATTTTTTAATGACCCATACCAGCTTGCTTGTGGGCAATATACCGCAATGATTAAAAAATGGTCTGCTTGTCTGCCAGAGGGCAACTTATTTATTGGTTTTTATGATGATATCCAACAAGCACCAGAGCAACTATTAAAGAGAATCTTTGAGTTTTTAGGAGTGCGTAATGAAGCCAAATATTATAGATTGGCACAGACTATCGTAAATGCGACAGAATCCAGGGAAATACCAGAGAAATATGAGAAAATGCTCACAGCTATTTTTCAAGATGAAATCAGACAACTGAAGCAAGATTTTGGTTTTTCTTGGTAAAGTAAATTTAATGGATAATTGGTTAATTTGGTCTAAGACCTCTTCATTTATGAAAAACAAGGGGCGATGAAAGACAAGGGGCTTAAGCCCCTTGTTTCAAGGAGAGGTAATTATCCATTATCCATTGTTCATTATCAATTATTGAATGATAATTAATCATCATGGATGGTCAACAAACTCTAAAAAATATAATACTACCAATTTATCAATGCCTAAGAAAAGTATTTCCTGGCTTCTATTATTTTCTTCAATATTCTCGTGCTGCTAGACAAATGGGTAATCTGGCGAAGGAACGGGATGAACTTTTTAATAAATTGATAGCAGGGAGCACCACCAAGAAATGTCTACAAATTGGAGTTAAAGAAGATATTGGAGCTAAATTTGGCTCTAATTGGGTAAGTGTAGATCAGTTTGATTTGCGAGATTTTATTGACTTTCATTATGATATACACGACCTAAAATTCCCAGACTCAGAATTTGACGTTGTTGTTTGTATCTCTATTTTGGAACACATACCTTATCCAGAAAAAGCTCTCAAAGAACTACATAGGGTACTAAAACCTGGTGGAGAAATTTGGGTACAACTACCATTTCATTTTCCCTACCATGAAGCACCAAAAGATTATTGGAGAGCGAGTCCTGATGGATTAAGGATCTGGATGAAGGATTTCCAGGAAATTCGGTGTGGTTCATTTTTATTTACACGAACTTCTTTGGTAACAAGTACTTTTTTTTATGGAGCTAAGCCCGAAGTCTAAGTACATTGTTGAGGGCGCAAGCATTCATTGGTGTCAACTTAAGCCTAGACATAGCCAGCTGGTTAGATACCATAACCCGCCTGGGATTTAAATCCCAGGCTAATAGCTTAAGTCCATTGAAATGGACTAAATCTTTCGGATTTATTTTAGTCATCTAAAGATGACTTGAGCTATGAGCCTAGAGTTTAAACTCTAGGCGGGGCAAGGATTTCACTTTAAGTTAACACCAATGGCAAGCATTGCGCCCCTACCACTCTCCAAACCAACTCCCCAGCACGAGGAATGTACAATAAAGGAATAAAGTAGTGCGATCGCAGTGTAAAGAATCAAGCTCTGATGAAAATAACTGAGTAGTAATGGAAAACCCTTCAATTTTTGTCAAAACTATATGCAATCAAGGTTTGAGGATTTTCACCGACACCAGTCGTCAAATCGCTGAAACCCTATATTTCTCGTTGAGTGGTGTCGATGGCTTACAGGGAGAGGATTTGAGGTGTGTATTTATTGCAATTTTTGAGAGGATAAGTTATGATTTCGTCAGTGGTGTCGATTTGGGTATTCCGAACTCACTGCTGGTAAGGGTTCTAGAAGGGTACTCTTTCCAAACCAATTCTCCAAAGCGGAGATGGAAACCTGGTATCGCCAGTGTCGCCAGCTTCACCTTGAGCTTTCCAAACCAATTCTCCAAAGCGGAGATGGAAACGTTTGTTAGTTTAGGTCTTCAACCTGAAGGTTAAACTTTACAAACCAATTCTCCAAAGCGGAGATGGAAACAAACTTGGGAGACGAAGAAAGAATTTTTAGACTCTTCGATCCTTTACAAACCAATTCTCCAAAGCGGAGATGGAAACCATCATCATTTTTGCACCACCAAGTTCTACCCTTGTCTTTACAAACCAATTCTCCAAAGCGGAGATGGAAACCTTCTCCTGGTGTGGGATTGAATTTCTCACAAAACAGGAATACCTTTACAAACCAACTCCCCAGCACGGGGAATATACAATAAGTGAATAAAGTAGATTCTCCCCTGTTACCTTTTTGAATAACTGTATTTACATTCCCAATAGAAACCCTAATGAAGCAAGAAGCTGTAACAATCAGCATCCCTACAGATTTGCTTGAGCAAGCAAGGCAGTGTCGAGAAGACAGTGAGTCTTTTAACGAAATGGTTGTCGAGGCAATCGCCAGCGAGGTGCGACGACGACGAACCCTGGCAGCACATCAGCGTATTGTGGCTCGTAGTGCAGAAGTCGAAGCTAAAACAGGGATTCAGCCAAGCTCTATAGAATTGATTCGTCAGCTTAGATCCGGTGAGGGAAGGCGTGAGTAAGTGTATCGACACGAGTGTTTGGATTCCCTACTTGGTACCAGAGATACTGCAACCTCAAGCCAGAAACTTGATTTCTCCATTGCTGACATCGAATATTCGTTTGGTTGCTCCCATTGGTGACAAGTTAAAGGGTCGTGCATTTTGTCAAGTACTATATAAGCGCGTTTAGGCACTAACAAAAGCCAATATATAGAAACAACCAAGGAGTCAAAAAATTGTGGTTCCTCTTCTTCATCTCCGCGTCCCCGCGTCCCCGCGTCCCCGCGTCTCCCTTGACAACGACATTTTTACCTTAACTTGTCACCAATGGGTTGCTCCAGCATTTGCCTGGGCTGAAGTTGGCTCAGTTTTGCGAAAAAAGGTGAGGTTGGGAGCAATTACCACTTCTCAAGCCATAGGGTTTTATGATGATTTTTGTCAGATGCCCGTTGACTACCTTGATAGTAATGCTATCCGTGCCAAAACCTGGGAAATTGCCCAACAGTTCTCCTTGGCAACTCTGTATGATGCAGCTTTTCTGGCAGTTGCTGAGCTCGAATCTGCTGAATTTTGGACAGCAGATCAGTCTTTGCTCAATACCCTCACACCATGTCCAACCTATGTTCGCAAACTGGAAGCATAACTACTAGTGGACCGACACACCTAAAATGGTGGGGAGAGAAACGGGTAGGGAAGTAAAAAGTAACAAGTAAAAAGTAACAAGTAAGAAGGCATTAAGAATTTATCCTATCGGTTATAATGCTTATAAATCAAGGATTTAAGCCAAAAATCTATTTCACTATAATAGGCTGTGTCACGGTACTAGACCGACACAGCTAAAATGGTCGAATAAGTAGGTTGGGTGTAGCGATAGCGCAACCCAACAAGGGAGCGTGCTGCGTTGGGTGTAACGGGTTTTGAAGTAATAAGTAATAAGTAATAAGTAATAAGTAAAATACAAGGAAAACTTATCATATTGGTTATAATGCCTATAAATCTAGATTTTTCCCCTATCTCCCCAGCTTCCTTAGCTCCCTCAGCTTCCTCAGCTTCCTCAGCTCCCTAAACTACCATTTTAGCTGTGTCGCGCCACTACAAGATCATGCGATCGCATCCTCGCAACTCTCCTCAATTCTGATATATCCCCTAACACTTTGAGAGGTTATCGCATTTGGGCAGTAATTTAAGTACATAGACCAATGTGTGGAGAATCAAGCTCTGATGAGAATAACTGAGTAGTAATGGAAAACCATCCAATTATTGTCAAAGCTATATGTAATCAAGGTTTGAGGATTTTCATCGACACCAGTCGCCAAATCGCTGAAACCCTATATTTCTCGTTGAGTGGTGTCGATGGCTTACAGGGAGAGGATTTGAGGTGTGTGTTTATTGCAATTTTTGGGAGGATAAGTTATGATTTCGTTAGTGGTGTCGATTTGGGTATTCCGAACTCACTGCTGGTAAGGGTTCTAGAAGGGTACTCTTTACAAACCAATTCTCCAGAGCGGAGATGGAAACGTTTTGTAGTAAATCCTCTGGAAGAGGCAATTTGGAAACTTTACAAACCAATTCTCCAGAGCGGAGATGGAAACCCTGGTTATTGACGCCGTTAGGCGCCAAAAACTGGCTTTACAAACCAATTCTCCAGAGCGGAGATGGAAACTCGTTAATCTGCTGGTCTTCGTTGTAATCGACGACCAACTTTACAAACCAATTCTCCAGAGCGGAGATGGAAACTCGTTAAATTGCTAGGCGTTTTGAGCGCTGCTATCAAACTTTCCAAACCAACTCCCCAGAGCGGGGATGCAAACCATTAAAGGGTTTAATCGCAAATGCTGGTTGTTTCAGTAGAACAATAACCTTACGATAAAGATAAGCCCAA
>JAAHHL010000221.1 GCA_010672185.1 Caldora sp. SIO3E6
GAAATAGTTAGGACACAATTATGCACGCCTCAGACAAAATTGCCCCCGTTAACATTGGTATCGACGAAAAGGATCGTCAAGAAATAGTCGATGGACTTTCTCGCCTATTAGCGGATACCTATACCCTTTACCTCAAAACTCACTCCTTCCACTGGAATGTCACAGGACCGATGTTCAACTCTCTGCATCTAATGTTTGAACAGCAGTACAATGAGTTGGCTTTAGCAGTAGATGCGATCGCGGAACGGATTCGCACCCTAGGTTATCCTGCTCCCGGCAGCTACAGCGAATATGCCAAATTAACCTCAATTGCAGAAACTCCCGGCGTTCCTGAGGCGGAAGAAATGGTTCGCCTACTAGTAGAAGGCAACGAAACTGTTGTCAGAACAGCAAGGTCAGTTTTCCCAGTTGCGGATTCTGCCAATGATGAGTCTACTGCGGATCTGCTAACTCAACGGATGAGTATACACGAAAAGACAGCCTGGATGCTGCGCAGCATTTTTTGAAATGTAGGGGCGCACCGACGTGCGCCCACACCGACGTGCTATAGCGCTACGCGCTATGGTTAGGACATTAATACAGCCTGAAACCTAGTCATGGTCTATTTTTGTTTGCGTAGCATGGTGAGCAAAGCGTTAGCGCAGCGGGACGGAGTCCGGCAAATTTTGAATTTTGAATTTTGAATTGCGCGTAGCGCTATAATCATCAATTCTCCCGCTGCGGCTGTCGGTTGGATTTAATTCCAAAAACACTGTTAAACCTCAAAGTCCCCCTTTCCAAGGGGGATTTAGGGGGATAAGATGTACCTCGTAACGGGTGAGCGAAAAAATGTGTGGGGAGTGTGGGAGGTGTGGGAAGTGTAGGGAGATAGAGAGACAAGGGAGAACTTATGATTTTTTTAACACTTAAGCTATAAATCCCACCTCATATTTCACCTCACCCCCTCGTAACAACAGCAACTGATAAATTACCCATAGTCCCTTACAATAATTGGGTTATTCAGCTGGTTTTTCTAAAGCAACTTCTTCGGGAGCATATTCAGCTCCTTCAAGCATCAAGGTAGTAATCGCACCATAGGCTTCTACCCAAGCTTGTTTTACTTCCTCTTGCCAATTAGTATCTAAATACTGCTCGAAAGTCTTAAGTAGAGAATTACCGACCAAAGGATAATGTTCTGGTAATGCTCCATACTTAACATGCCTTGCTCCTAATCCTTTGAGACTTTCACTCAGTACATCCGGTTTACGCAGATTTTCGACTACCATCACCAAGGCACCGAGCAACATTTGCTTCTGCTTTGCCATATTGGTGTGCTCAAACAGAGGCTTCGCTGCCGGATAGTCTGTAAAGAGGTTGTCGTAAAAACTGTTGACAAATGCTTCAGCTTGGGGTTTGACTTGCTCAAAACTCTGTTCCAACAGTTCGACTTGTAAAGACATAATTTTACTTCTTGGAGAATGATTAAATTATCTAGATGCAATCATTATATAGTAACCTAAGTTGTTATTTAGGGATTGCTGCACAAAGTATAAAAGTAATATCTGGTATAGCTTTCAAACATTTTTTATTGTTTCTGGCTTCTTTTTGGACTGAAGTCCTACTACTGCTTATTACTTATTACTTATTACTTATTACTTATTACTTATTACTTATTACTTATTACTTATTACTTATTACTTATTACTTATTACTTAATAGATCCGCTCTAACTCTTCTCGCAAAGATAGAGGAGTATATCCCAACTCATAAGCTATTGAACTATCCAAGGAAACATCTGGTGGTCTAGGAGCAGGCATATTGAGATCTGTTTGTAAACAAGCTTTAATCCTTGTTGTCGGTAATTGCCAGATTTCAGCTAATAGATAACCAAAATCATAACGGGATATTCGCTCTTTGCCTCCTAAATTAATAATTCCTTGAACTTTTTCTAAGGCCAATAATAGTCCTTGAACAGCCGTTGCTCCACTCACGGGGGTACGGAATTCATCGGTAAATAAATTGAGCTGTTTACCTTCTGTTAAAGTTGTGATAAATGGTTGGATAAAACTATTAGCTGTCGGTGCGGCTAAACCGAACATTAAAGGCATACGGCAGATGGCAGTTTGGGGATAACGCTCTAACATCCCTACTTCTGCCATCACTTTGTGCTCTCCGTAATAACAGATAGGAGACACAGGAGCAGTTTCCCGATAGGGTGGGTTTAAGCCATCAAAGACTAAGTCAGTTGAAGTAAAAACGCAAGGGATGGCATAATCGGCACAGAGTCCGGCAAGGTTGCAGGATGCTGTCACGTTAATCAGGTATGATTCCTGGGGGTGGGTTTGACAAGTATTAGCGTTGGATTGAGCAGCGGTATGAATGACTGCTGCTGGCTGGATTTCCTGAAAAAGGCGCTTGACTTCCTGAAAATCTGTTAAGTCAACTTTTAATAATGTTACTCCTGGAATTGATCCGGGATGGGAAAAGTAAGTACCATAGATATCCCATTCAGATTTAGCTAACTGGCAAAAATTCCATCCCAAGAAACCACTAGCGCCTGTAAGTAAAAGTTTGGGCATAAGTATAAAAAGTTACATAACTGCTATTGAAAATTACTAAAATCCCAATTGGAGTAAACAGGTCATGATTGATATTAAGAAAATTGAGCAAGTTGCTGCATCCTATTCTCCTCAAGAGTTATTCGCCGCACTAGTTTGGCAGCGTCGATTCAATGAATTTGATGGATCTGAAGTTATCACTGATTTGGCTAACCACTCGGATTTATGGGAAAGCTTTCTCTTCACTAAACCCATCTACGCACCAGACAAAACGGGTTTGAGTTTTAATGGAGTGCTCGAAACCCTGCTAGCGATGGCGAACTACCGCCCTATGCCGGAACATAGTATGATCCATTTTATTCCCTATCCAGCAGATACGCTATATATTCTGGCAGAAAATCAGGACATAATTGTGGCTCAATTGATGGATTTAGGCAAGAAGTGGCGAGCCGATGATGTGGGGGTTTGTGATGGGAATTATGAAGAAGAAGATTGGGAGTTTCGAGACTATATCTCCCTTCGCCTCAGACGAGCATTATGGGGTGAAGATTTTAAACGCGATCGCGATGCTGTAATTGTTTACTATTGGTGGGATTAATAATTAGGGCTTGCTTCATCAAGTCCATTAATTCTGTTTTTGAAGTAATAAGCATTAGAGAGACTTCCACCCCAAAAAGAAGGAGAGAAACAAGTCAGCTTCTCTTAGAGTCTTCTGCCCTCTGCCCTCTGCCCTCTGCCCTCTGCCTTCTATCTTTTTATGTTATGATTTAATTATCTCCCTTGAGTTCTAGTATTGAGAGCAGAAATGTCAGAAGAAAATATTGCAACTGTTGTTAAACTTCTAGAATCTTTACCTGATGCACAGCAGGAGAAAACTATTGAGCATTTAAGAGAGTATATTGCTGATCTTGAAGATGAATTACAGTGGAAGCAATCTTTTCGCAAAACCCAACATAAATTAGTAGCAGCAGCGAAACTTGCGAAACAACAAATTGCTCAAGGACAAGGGGAAGAGATGGACTATGATCAGTTATGAACTCTATCACTTTACCATCTTTTTGGGCTGAATATTATGAACTTCCTTTAAACATTCGCCAAGCAGCAAGAAAAACTTATCGTTTATGGTATAACAATCCTTTTCATCCTTCTTTACACTTTAAGTGTATTAATCGTGATGAGAAGATTTGGTCAGTTATAATTACTCGAAATTATCGTGCGATTGGGATTTTACAAGAGGATGAGGTGACATGGTTTTGGATTGGAAGTCATGATAAGTACGAGACGTTTTTTGGGTAGAGTTATAGTTGAGAGAGTTGCGATTGCTGTTTGTAGGACAAAGTTGTCGCTCACGGAAAGTCCAACCAATTTGTCTCATGTGTCTAATTCGCTCAAAAAATCAGCAACAGAACCAAATTGAACTTGTCCCTGGGTATACTCCTGGCGAACTTCTGCAATCTCAAGTACAAGTGCTTTTCTTCGTTGGTGAGCAAGGCGCTTTTGTAGAACAGCAAGCAGAACTTCCTGATCACTAAGTGATAAAGCTTCAACAGCTTCAATTGCTTGTTGAAAGGTTGAGGATTGGTCAAGCATTGGCGGTAATTTGATGTGGAGTAATGCCTCTTATTCGATTATAGCAGTTCTAGAATTCGTGAGGTACATCTCCAATTCCCAATTCCCAATTCCCAATTCCCAATAACCAATGTACCTCACAAGTATGAGAAACGCTATATATCAATGATCCCGTTTAAAGTCGCCTCGGAAGTCAATGTGAGCTGGAATAGTAATATTGGCCTCATCAAAAGCTACTTTAATCCGTCGGCGAAACTCTCGTTCCACATTCCATTGCTGTAGAGGCTTAGTTTTAATCCAGATTCGCACAAAAACGCCGCGATCGCCAAATTCATCTACCCCTAGAACTTCAGGTTTTCCCAGAATCCGTTCCTCCCAATTGCTGTCCTTGCTCATTAATTGAGCAACCTGATTAATCAGTGCTATTGCTTGATCGGCATCAGCTTCGTAACTAATCGGGATACTTATATCTACCCGCGACCAATTACTGGAAAGGTTGGCAACTATTTTAACCTCACTGTTGGGAATGGTGATTAAGCGTCCTCTCGTATCTCGCAATTTAGTCACTCGCAGATTGATATTTTCGACTAAACCCCCCACATCTCCAACGACAATTATATCACCGACGGCATATTGGTCTTCGAGGATAATAAAAAAGCCATTGATGGCATCTTTAATTAAGTTTTGAGAAGCTAGAGATACCGCTAAACCAATAATACCAGCACCAGCGAGCAAGGGACCAATATTAATGCCTGCCACGGAAAGGGCAACTAACATGCCAATGGCAATCAAGGAAACAGTAACAATACCCCTAGTTACACCAGAAATTGTCGTTACCCGCAGTTGCAAACGAGTAATGGCTTCCGGATTGAGTAGGTAATAGTTTTGTGCTAAGGCTGAAGTAGAGCGATTAATTAAAGCATAGGACAGACGGATTAAGAGATAGGTTCCCAAGGTGACTATTCCTAATCGAAACGGAATCTGTAGACCTTCAAAAATTAGGAACTGGATACCACGAGTATAGGGAAATAAGCCCAATAAAAATAAGCTTCCTCCTCCCAATAAGCCCATAAGAACTAGTTGGTAGAGTCGGTATTGCACTTCTCTGAGGTTCCATAGTTTTCGTTGGTTAAGCCGAGTCATTATTGTGTTAGAAACGAAGGAATTAGAGGATATTAATCTTTCCTTTGACTGTTCTAATTTCCTCAGCTGACGATAGATAAGTAGGCTAATTACTAAAATAGCCAAACTAGTGCCAACCGCCATTAATCCCTGGCGAACCAGAAATTTTACTTGTCGTTCATACTTTGCCTGTTCCAGACCTGCTTGCAATTGTTCCCTTATGGACTCGGCTCTGGTCTCAATGTCAACCCCTTTGAGTTGAGCATCTTGTTCAGAAACTGTTAAGAAATCGAATTTTTGCTGGTTGACGATGACAGAGAGCTTTGGAGACCTTTTTTCTTCAATCGCTTCCTCTACCGCTTCTTCAATCGCTTCCTCTACCGCTTCTTCAATCGCTTCTTCTACTGTTGATTGATTTTCTGCTGTTGTTTCCGGTTCCTGGCGCTTTTCCCTAACTACTTGCTTTTCAATGGTGATTTCTAGTTGAGCATTTGGCTCTTGGAGGTAAGCTTCACTAATTTTATTTAAGTTATTTTGAATAGTTTCAATTCGGTTATCTTTATCCGACTTAGTTACCGCCAGTTGCACCAAACAGTTACCATCAAGGAGAACACATTTAGCAACCACCTGGTCTTCTGGGTTAGGATTTAGCAGACCCGGATATACTTGGTTTAAGTCGATAGTTGGTAACTGAGCCTGAACTGGAACTACAGACCAACTGGTAACCAAGAGCAATCCGGCAATAGCCCAGGACCAAAAACGCATTGATAACATCGATTTAGAATTTAGAATTTAGAATTTAGAATTGGGAATTGGGAAAAAATTCCGTAATGTATTTGGCTACAATCTTAGTACAAAACCCGTCCTAGGGATAACCTGGGGATTGGTTGCGTTAGCTTGGGGGATGCCTATTGCAAAAAGAGACAAGGAGGACAAAGGGGACAGGGAGATTTTAGCTGCTCAGTTATTTCCGCAGCACTGCACTATGTATTCATTTGTTGCGATCGCCCCCCTTGTGTTCTGCAAAGTTTTTTGCTATCATCTTTAATAATGGAATAGGTATACGCCTATAGCATCAAAGAAGCTGATAGCTTTGGAAAGTCATTCCCGTAGAAGCATTGTAGGGGCGGGTTTAGGGACAATCTAACCCATTTAACCCGAATATTAGGATCAAAACCCGCCCAAAACCACCCCCAGGCGAACACAACCAATCTTCAATTCCCAATTCCCAATTCTCAATTCTCAATTCTCAATTCTCAATTCCCCACATCTCCTGTCAAAGAAAAAGCTGCCCAATAGTAAGGATGGGGATAATCCTGACGCACTGCCCTCTGTGCTTGCTGGAGTTGGTTTTGCGATCGCTAAAAGACTGTTGCTCCCCCAAGTAAGTGTTGTCAGTATTAGGGTGAGATCGAAGGAAATAGGCTTCTTTGGCTGTACCACGGATGGACTATCTCTATGGTATGAATACACCAAGATTTACAGGTAAGATTGATAGTTATCCGGATTGGTTGCATTAATCTGGGGATGGCATTGGGCGGGTTTTGATCTCAATATTCGGGATAAATGGCCTAGATTGTCCCTAAACCCGCCCCTACATGCGGACACATTTTTCCATGATAAAGAATACCACAAAAAAGGCGCGATCGCTAAGGTTTTTCCTTATCTACCCGTTGACGCACCTGCTCCATACAGTCATACTCTTCTGGATAACGCGGATCAGCATATCTCAGACAATTTTCCCGTTCCATAAGTGGGATTTTTTGAGCATCTTTCTATTCCAAAACCCATTGATTAAAGCAGGCAGAGATTTGGGGTAAAAAAGCCCGAAAACCCATTAACGAGAGTAAAAGTATTACAGATAGTCCCAGTTTTACTTCTTGCCAGAGATATTTCTTTATTTTTATAGCAGTCGCCAGGGCAGTTAAGACATTCTCAGGTAAGGAAAGTTAACAAGGGGCTTAAGCCTCTTGTCTTAATCGCCTTGGCGGTTGCTATAAGTAGAAAACAATAGAGTTAATATGCTACAATATATTTAGTACAAAAAAGAGCAAATCACCTAGCACAAGTGTCAACAATAATTAATCAACAATTCCGATTCATTCCTTTTTTTGTATCTGTGTACTACAGTTGATAAGCTTGTTAATTGTGGTGTTGATTTGGGCATATCAGTGGTACCTTAAATTCTGGTATATCACTGTCAATATGATTTATAACAACGATTAAGGTCAAACTTTACTGGCTGTTATCCTCAATTGGATTTAAGGAGGTAATTATGAATGGATTGATTATTTTGGTTCCCTATAATAGCGGACCGCATTTTTACCCAGAATATGACTCAGATGAAGAATATGAATACGGGTCAAGTTTAGAGGCTTATCTCCCTGTGTACGTTGATACAGAAGATGAAGACTTAGCGTTAATGGCGGTTGCCAACAAGTCTTATAAATGCGAGTATGTTGCTTATCCATCAAAAGACGAGACAGCTCAAGAATGGGAAGAAAGAGGTTATCCAGGAACAGCTAGGGCTCCAGGTGTAGACTTACCAAGCACAGAAGAAGCTTATGAAATTCCTGAACCAGGGGATTGTTTTTGCTCTGCTGCACTGAGCGATTATGAAGTCATAACGCCAAAAGAAATGTTAGAAAAGCTTAAGGAAGACCCGCAGGAATTTGTGATGAGTCCTTTGTATGATGATGAACCGCTATGGCAGGAGTTTGATGACTGGTCAGTGCGGATTTTCAATTATTCTCTGTTGACTGAAGAATAATCTAAGTAATTCTTCCAAAGCAAGAACTTGGGGTTGGGTTTCGCTACGCTTCACCCAACCTACATTTTTAGATGTAGGGGCGTAGCATTTGGGAGATAACTTAAACCCATAGACCCAAGTATACCAATCTAAATGCTACGCCCAACCCCATGTAAACGAATGGGTGTCTTGAAAGCCCTAGCAATTCATACCTTACAGGCGTACACCTATCCTACCATTAAATAATAATAAAAAAAAATAACACAAATCACAACTAAAACTAATCTTTACAAGAGAAAGCGATTGCTTTCAGCACCAGCGTAGCTGATCGCCTACGGCAGCAGCAAAGCGGATTACATACTATTGGCTGTTATCCTAAATTGGATTTAAGGAGGTAATGATGAATGGTTTGATTATTTTGGTTCCTTATAGTACTGGACAGGAGTTTTACCGAGATGAATTTGACTCAGACGAAGATGATGAATTTGACTCAGATGAAGATGATGAGCTTGACTCAGATGAAGATGATGAGATTGACTCAGATGAAGATGATGAATTTGACCCAGACGAAGATGCTTATCTCCCTGTATATGTTGAGACAGAAGATAAAGACTTAGCGTTAATGGCGGTTGCCTACCAGGCTTGTGTGAAATACAGGTATGTTACTTTTTCATCAAGCTACGAAACAGCTGGAGAATGGGAAGAAAGAGGA
>JAAHHL010000222.1 GCA_010672185.1 Caldora sp. SIO3E6
TTTTCACGCACCCTGGATATTTCGCGGGCAACCAGCTCCTCGACCTTTTCCCAGGGAAGCTCCACGAAAGGCTCTTTGCCGCGAAGATGCGGATTGGCGCCGGGGCCCTCCCGCAACCAGCTTTCACGCACCGCCGGCGCAGTGATGCGGCTCGGTGCGTTGAGTGAACCTCCTTGTCCTCCTTGTCCTCCTTGTCCTCCTTGTCTCCCCACACTCCCCACACCCCCTCAACTCCCTCACCCTACCTCAACCTCAACCACCGGCAATACCACAGTAAACGTAGTCCCCGTTCCTACCTCGCTTTCCACTGTAATTGTACCCTGGTGGAGATCAACTGCTTGTTTAACAATGCACAAACCTAACCCTGTCCCAGGAATCTTGCCGACATTATTTGCTCTCTCAAACTGCTCAAAGAGTTTGGCCTGATATTCTGGAGGAATACCAATTCCTTGATCTCGAATACGAAAAATCATTTGTTGTTCATCACCGCAAACTTCTAGGTGAACATTACCACCTTCAGGAGAATATTTAATCGCATTGGAGAGCAAGTTGCCGAGGATATGGCTCAGTAGTTTTCCATCCAGATAAGTTTTAGAACATTCCTTCTGAGAGCAAAAAGTCAGTTGGTGTTGCTTGGTAGTAAATTGAAACTGTTCAAGCACATTCTGGCAAAAGGCGATCACATTTAACTCGATTGGTTCAAAACTGAGTTTATTAGCTCCTGCCTTATCAAGAATTAAAATATCCTCGAGCATTTGATTAATATTATCTATAGCAGATTGAATCCGTTCAAAATGTTTAACTTTTTTTTCTTCTGTCAATTTGTCTTGATAGAATTGCAGAATTTCAGAACTTCCTTGGATTGTAGCCAGGGGATTGCGGATATCGTGGGCTGCAATCGAGAGTAGCCGAGATTTATCTTCCATAGAAACTTGTCTTTTGAGGAGAGCCTGCTGCATTTGAGCTTGCTGTTGATGTTTTTTTAGAGCCATCTTGATCGTGGCGTGTAATTCTCTGTCTTTAAAAGGTTTAAGAATATAACCATAAGAGCCAGTTGCCTCAGCTCTCTCTAAAGTTTGGTCATCAGCATAAGCTGTGAGATACACAACAGGAATACCTAATTGTTTGTTGATTTGACCTGCTGTTTCTATACCATCCATATCTCCTTTGATTACGATATCCATCAAGATTAAATCGGGCTTAAGCTCAGTTGCTCGTTGGATAGCTTTGTCTCCAGAAGAAACAATATCAATTACGCTATAGCCTAATTTAGTCAGTTTTCGGGATAAACCCTTAGCAATTAGCAGTTCGTCTTCTACAATTAAAATTTTGGTGTCACTCACAATTTGACAGTCTCCGTCGATAATGAAGTTCTGAAAATGTTAGCTGAAACGATGTGCCGTTGCACCGCTTCAGTTCGATTGTTCCTTCCAACTGTTCAGTTAGAGTACAGACTAATTGCAAACCTAATGATTCAGTCTCCCGAAAATCTAGATCTTCAGGGAAGCCAATACCATTATCTCTGACTATCAGATTGATTTGCTTATCTGGTGATTGATGCAATTCCAGCCAGAGTTTATTGTTGGTTCTACCTTTAGGAAAGGCGTGTTTAAATATATTGGCAATCAATTCATTGACAATTAAGCCACAAGGGTTGGCTGTCTCAATATTGAGCAAAACTGGTTCAATATCCAGCTCCAACTCAATCTCCCTATCATCACTATAACCATAAGAACTAAATAAGTTGTCTAACAAAGACTCAAGATACTCGCCAAAGTTGATTTGATCTAAGTTATCAGAACGATATAGTTTTTCGTGAATCAGAGCCATTGAGTGAATGCGGTTCTGACTATCATCAAGTACTTTAATAATTTCGATATCTTCGGTAGAGTCAGTCTGCAATTCTAGGAGACTGGACACAACCAGTAAATTGTTTTTCACTCGATGGTGAATTTCCTTGAGCAAAAGTTCTTTCTCTTTGAGGGATGCTTTGAGCTGGGTTTCTGCCTGTTTACTCTCTTGGACATCCTCAACCACACTAATAAAGTATTGAGCTACACCGTCAGAATTGTGTACCAGAGATATCGTTAGATGCCCCCATTGCACTTGACCGTCTCGGCGAATGTAGCGCTTTTCTAGGGAGTCGGTGTTAATCCTACCAGCTAATGCTTGATTCCAATATTCTTGATCAAGTACTATGTCATCTGGATGGGTAATCTCTTCCCAAGTCTGCCCTAATAGCTCCAATTCACTATACCCCAACAGGTCACAAAACCCTTGGTTAGCCCGGAGAATATGACCAGATAAGGAGCTCAACACAATTCCTACGGCAGCTTGCTCGAAGATGGCGCGGAAGCGTTCTTCACTTTCTCGTAGTGCTTTATCTGCTTGTTTACGATCGGTGATATCTTCGGCAATCCCCGCTACCCGGTAGACTTCCCCTGCCTGATTATAAATAGGAAAGGCGCGATCGCGAATCCAGCGAATTTCTCCATAGGCTCCCACAATCCGATATTCTTCATCGTACTCGCCTCGAACCTGTTTAGGAAAGGCGGCTAGGACTTCTTCCCGGTTAGCTGGATGAATGGCATCTACCAAAGATGTAGGTGAAGTGTATAACTCGGCACAAGAACGACCCCAAATAGTTTCATAGGCAGGAGAGACATAGATTATATTTTGTTGTTCGGGGTCTCTCATCCAGAAAACACTCTCAATGTTTTCCGCTAGCTGACGAAAACGCTCTTCACTTTCTCGTACATCTGATTCTGCCTCCTGGCGCTCTAATGCGTTAGCAAAAATTTCCCCCACTAGTCTTAACAGAGTTATCGCGTCTGGTGTCCAAACTTTGGATGTCTTGACTGCATTAAACCCAACAAAACCCAAAAGCTGACTCTGAGCCACCAGAGGTACGCCAATCAGGGATTGAGTTGATTGCTGCAATAAATAGGCTTTTTCCTGGCTAGCGGTAGGAGGTAAGTCAGTGATTTGAGAGATATCCACTACCTCGAACCGCTGTAATTTTTCCCGGAGCCAGGAAAAAGCTTCCAAAGACATCTCCTGTAAATTGGTTACTTGAGATTCAATACCCGGAGCACACCACTCGTGAATATTGCTAATCTGAGTAGCATCATCAGAAATTTGAAAGACATAACTACAGTCAACCTCAGCAAATTCTCCAATTTGTTGTAGAGTGGCCTTGATACCCTGATCAATGTCATCGGATTTGAGGTTAATAAATTGGGTAGAAATGCTAGTGATCAGCTGTTCTAGTTCAATTCGCCTTTCGAGAGCTGCTTCGGTTTTTTTGCGATCGCTAATGTTTTCCACCACGACGCTCAAATAAGGTTCAACGACTGACTCCTCTGAAGAGTAATGCACTAGTGAGACAGTTACGCTAACCCAGATGAAGGAACCATCCCGGCGGCGGTAACGCTTCTGTTGGCAGTAGGTGGGAATTTCACCAGCTAGCAGTGCTCGACGGTACTTGAGACTCAGAATCCAATCTTCAGGATGGCTAAGGTCTGAACCCGTCTTCTGTAGTAATTCTTGCTGAGTATAACCTAAAATCTCGCACAGTTTTTGGTTGACCATCAACCACTGCCCATTAATCGCCACCTGAGCAACTCCTACTGCTGCTTGTTCAAACAGGGAACGAAAACGAACTTCGCTCTCTTGCAAAGCTGCTGTGCGTTGGATCACTTTAGCTTCTAAGTCATCATTTAAATTTTTCAGGGCAGCTTCTGCTTGCTTATGGGCAATGGCAATTCCTGCTAGCTGAGTTGCCAATTCTACCAAGCTTTCGCCCTGTAAGGCAGAAGGCAGGAGGCAGGAGGCAGGAGACTCAGAGACGTAGGATGCTACATTGTTATCTTCCTTGTCTCTAATCAGTTGTAATTGCTGAGTAGTTGCCACCTGAGGCTGGTGAGCATACATGATAAATGTGCCCAAAACCTTACCTTTGTTGGAAAAAATTGTTGTTTGTTGTTTGTTGTTTGTTATTTGTTGTTCAGCAATGGGAAGAAGTTCCCCTGTCTCCCTTGTCTCCGCGTCTCCGCATCCCCGCGTCCCCGCGTCTCCCTCAAGATCTGCTAGTACAATAGAACAACTAAAGCCTTTTGCATGAGCTTCGATAAAACGACAGAGGTGATCCAGCACCGACTCTAGGGATGCCCCGGTTGCCAACATTTGTAGTAGCTGTTTTTGTCCCAGCAGTAAGCTCTCAGCTCGCTTACGCTTGCTAATATCCTCAGCAATACCCACAATTCGGTAAACTAGTCCGGATTCATCTCTGACAGGAAAGCTGCGACCCCAAATCCAGCGGATTTGACCATCAGGTTTGATAATGCGATATTCCTGGTCTAAAGGTACACCGTCAGTTTGTTTTCGTATAGCAGCTCTAAAGAGCTCACGATCGTCAGGATGAATCGCTTCTATCCAGCTTTGGGGCTGTTGATACAAACTATGGCAAGGTCTCCCAAATAGTGACTCATAGGCTGGACTGATGTAGAGCAATTCACTGTGATCTGGCTTACTAATGTAAAATACTTCCCGAATGTTTTCTGCTAATTGACGGAACTTCCCTTCGCTCTCCCGTAGCGCCTCCCGTGCTTGTTTGCGCTCTAGTTCTGAACCAGCACGCACCGCAAAAATTTGCAGAATCTCTTCCATGAATCTGGTATTAGGAAGAGGTTTGCGAGCCATAACAGCCATCAAACCTAAAGTTTGACCGGCACTATTAACTAAAGGAATGCCCAAATAGCTCTCAACTCCCATCTCTGAGAGCATAGTATCCAGAGGGAATTGCCGCTGCACATTTTGAGAATAGATACATATCCTCTGTTCTATTACTTGGGCACAGGGAGTGTTAGCCAAACCGTAGTTAAAATTCTCAGTAATCTCACCATCAATACAGACAGCTATTGTTCTGGCATGTTGCTGCTCGAAGTCAACCAACTCAACAACCAAGGCATATTCTACATCCAATGCCTTAGCTAAATATGCTACTAACGATTGGAAGAAAGCTTCGCCTTTGGCAGAGGAGATACCTAAAACCAGATTCCTCAGAGCCTCATCCATGCGCTTGTGTTCAGTAATATCACGACCTACAGCATAGAAAAACCCAGCGTAAGGAGCAATCGCTGTCCAAGACAACCAAAGATAAGAACCATCTTTACACCGATAGCGATTCTCGAAGTTCTCAACTGGACTACCTTCTGATAACTTTTCCACCATCGCCATAGTTGTTTCTACATCTTCAGGATGTACAAACTCAAGAAATGGTCGTACTAGAAATTCTGCTTCTGTATAGCCGAGTAAATCTTCAAAATGGTGGTTAATTCGCTTGAGGTAACCATCAAAACCGGCAATGCAAAACAAGTCGAGGGAGAGTAGAAAAAAGAGGTTTAATTCTTCCTCTGCTTGCTGACGCTCCACAGCATTAGACAGTACATTACTAATAGCTTGAAGAAAATTGACATCCTCTTGGCTGAATTTCCGTTGTTGGGTAGTATGAACACTTAATACCCCAAAAGGAACTTGCTTACCTTGAATAACAATACTCATACCACTAACCACACCATGTTGATGTAGCAAGGTCGAGCCATTGAAACGAGTTTCTGCCTGCAAATCGCTGACAATTACCTGCTCCGACGAATGCAGGGTATACCCGGCTTGAGAGTCTTTAGTCGCTCTCACTCTTGATTTAACAATTGCACCTTTTTGCCAGCCGAATCCTGCTACTAATCTGAAGGCATCCAAGTTTGACAGGAATTCTACAACTTTAGAGTATTCTACCTGCAAAATTCGAGCTGCTAGGTGTACTGCCTCATCCATCAAACTCTCCAGATCCCTCTCTACCAAGGCTCGCTGACCTAATTGGGCTATGGCTTCCTGTTGATGGGCACGGATTCTGACTTCTGTCTCTGCTTGTTTACGCTCAACTTCCGCCCGCTTGCGATCGCGAATTTCTGTTATCAGAATTTTATTAGTTTCTTTAATTTGGGTAGTTCGTTCCTGAACTCGGATTTCTAACTGCTCCCTAGCTAATTCCAACTCCTCTTCTGCGGATTTTCGCTCGGTAATATCCCGACTTACCCAAACAACCTTATCCTCAGAGATGGGGGAAATCTTAGCAGAGAACCAAACTGGCTCTTCACCATTGAGCAAGCTGTACTCAAAATTGACTATTTGCTGAGTATCTAAAGCTCGCTGAATTTGAGAAAGATACTTAGGAGATTCTTCCTCATCCCACAATCTTTCCAAAGTTTGTTGAACAATATCAGTATTCGGTTGATACAAGTATTCAGGATGGGTGGGAGCAATTTTGATATTTTGTCCTGAGCGATCGCAGATGATGACAACATCAGTCATTGCCTCAAAAAATCCCCGAATTTCTCTCTCCGACATTCGCAGCTTTTGTTCAGTTAGCTGACCCTCCCAAAGTTTCTGTTCTAATTCTTGATTGTTAACTTTAAGTTGAATAGCCTGCTTAATAATTTGTCGTTCCAGCTTGGCTTTGAGTCTACTAACTTCGTCTTCAGCTTGCAAACATTCCCTTTTTTCTGCTTCTAATTGGCATATCTGCTGCTTTAATACCTCAACTGTGCCATAAAGCTGAATCGGATCTATTATTTGTAATAAACTTGCTTGGGTAATAATTCCCTGCAATTCCCCATCAGTGCCAGTTACGACTAAATGCTGTAGATGATCTTGCTGCATCTGTTGATAAGCTACCCAAAGATTGTCCTCCGGATGCAGACAACCTAAGACTGTACTCATCACCATCTGTGCTGGAGTCTCCCCCATCTCTAACCCTAGTAATTGCAACTGGACAATATCTTGCTCTGTTACTATGCCTATGGGAATTGTTGTTTGTTGTTTGTTGTTTGTTGTTTGTTGTTTGGAAATTTCTTCCTCATCTCCCTTGTCTCCCCTGTCTCCCCCATCTCCCCATCTCCCCATCTCCCCATCTCCCCATCTCCCCATCTCCCCGTTCCCGCGTCCCCACGTCTCCCCATCTTGAGTAATTACCACACAACTGCTCTGGTGTTCTGCCATAAGCTGCGCTAACTGTAGCAGCGAACTGTTGATTGAAGCGTAAATCACCTGGGTCTTCATTACCTCTGCTACCGAGCGCCATTTGAGCATTTTGACTGGCTGCATAGCGGCACACAGAGTTTGGTTAGTAATTGCCCCAATTATTTGCTCCTGCTCATCTAATACTGGTAGATGACAAATTCGATGTTGCCGTAGGATAGATAAGACTGAAAAAACATCTCGAAACTCCCTTTGCTTCAGCGTAATTGGCTGCTGTACCATTACATCGCCAACTGTCATCCAGGCTAAGTTTTGCTCTGCGGCTACTAAATCAACTAAATTCTGCCCGGTAAAAATTCCTACTAGCTTATCGGCTTCAGTTACCAGAACGTAGTTAGTTCCCTTTTGGGGAAAGACAGTAAATTTCTCTGATGCCTTAATATTACGACAGCTACCCACTGCCTGATTCATCTGAGCCAGAACTTCTAACAATGGACTCTCTGAAGTAACTCTCAGGGGAGAGCAATCTATTACTTCCTCTAGTCTAGGGGAGTAGACAGGCAAATTGTCAAGTGGCATAGGTAGTAAAGGAGCATCTAAAGCTAATTTAGCAATAATTTGGATGAGAAAGCAGGAAAGATTGAATTAAATTCAAAAGCTGCCCCAATTGAGGATTGCGTGTATCAGAAATTACTCTATTGCTCTTGAAAATACCAATTAGCTCACATCGAATTAGTTGGCACGCCTTCCTATTTAATTTAATAAGTAATATTAAGTGAATTTTACTAATTGACTCAAATTAGATTAAAATATGCTCTTCATGGATAGTTGGTTATTCAATTAACTCTTCATCTCCCTATCCGTATCCCTGCCTCTCCGTTTCAACGGTAATCACAGATACAGCGTTTTCCCTGCTGGTGAGGTACATTGAGAATAAGACTTTTTCGCTCACAGAGGCTAACCTCGTCTTGTTACTGTACCTCACGCTTACTGAGAAATGCTGTATGCCAAATAGACATCTCCAATAATTAATGAGCTTGATACTTGGATGTTGTCTTAAGCCAATAGTTCTTCAACTGCTACGCTAAAACCTTGCAATACTTTTTGCGTACTAACTGTACTAGGGGAGGTAAACATCAATCCACCTTCTGAAGTAATTACCATCACCCAAGCACTTTCAGGGTAAACTAGCCAAACTTCTTCACCTCCAGACTCTAAATACTCTTGAGCTTTGAGTAATACATTTTCGGCTAAATCAGTAGGAGAAACTATCTCGGCGCAGAGGGGAAAACTTTGGGGTAAGGTTGCTGCATTGCCATACTGCGCCACTAATGCGGGGGTGAGATAGGCTACGTCGGGAGAGCGTCCTTGCTTGTGAGTACGACAGGGTACATCGGTATAAACTTCGCCACCAATTCCCCTAGAGTCTTGGAAGTCTTGCCAATAGCGACCTAGCTTCAACTGAATTTTGCCGTGCCTCAAGGTCATACCATTTTTCTCTACTAGTTGACCGTCTACCCACTCCATCCTATCAGGAGGATTGGTAATAAACTCTTCTATCGTGATTGACTATGATACAGCAAAAGTTAACCCGCATATAGTGGTTGAGGCTTTGTCGGATGCTTATTCCGTGGTCCAAAA
>JAAHHL010000223.1 GCA_010672185.1 Caldora sp. SIO3E6
TCCAGGGGGGAATGCTGGAGTTCACCTAGTCCCCGATAGATATTATTTTTTATCCTTTCGCGGTTAAGAGCATAGGCAACCGCTTGTCGAAAAGCCAAGGTATTAAACCAACGAGACTTGATGGGGTCTACAAAAGGTTCTCCCCGCTCATTACGAGCTTGATTAAGATTAAAACCGACAAATCTAATACCTGCTTCCGTTCCACCATTATAAATAGTATATTGACCCCGCTTTGACTCTCGCTTGAGCAACCCAAAAGCTTCAGAAGTTACCTGTATGCTATCAAGATCTCCAGAGCGAAATCTGATCAACTGGTTGTCGGTAGATTCGATTACTTGCAAAACAAGGCGCTCAATATAGGGTTGGGGATTTCCCTGAGCATCGGAGCGCCAGTAATAGGGATTGCGTTGGAAAATCACCCGCTCGGAAGGACTGTAGCTTACCATTTGGTAAGGGCCATTGCCGACAATTTGGTTCGGTGCTGTATCGGTTCCCCAAGTTGCTAGAAATTGGGGATTGCCATTAGCATCAGTAGATTCAACAGAAGAGCGCAGGGCATGAGCTGGTAGAATAACTAGCCTGTTTGTGTATCTTAAGAAAGGGGTAAAGGGTTCAGGCAGGGTAAACTCAACTCGCCGTTCATCGAGTTTCTGTAGTGAGGGGAAAGTTCTAGTGTTGCCAATCCGGAGAAAGTCTCTATAGACAGTAGGAATTTTGGGGTTAAGGTAAATATCCCGATAAGTAAAGATGACATCATCAGCAGTCAGAGGTTGGCCATCAGACCACTTTAGACCTTCTCTGAGGGTAAAGACAATCCGCTGTAGATCCGGGGAAAATTCCCAAGACTCAGCCAAGGCTGGTTCTAAGGCTCCAGTCACTCCATTGACAGCAACCAATCCTTCGTAGAGGAAGGAAAAAACACCATAGGGAGATTGATTGAGGGGATAGTTAAATGTAGATGGCTCACTAGGAGTGACTAAAACTAACTGAGTCTCTTGAGTTGCTTTGGTGTTCAACTGATTAGGGGAACAAGCAACCGCTAGAAGTAATATACAAGATAAGCTTAGGGCGATTAGTGGAAGAAACCAGGATTTGGTATTTGCTTTTCGTCTATGGTTAGAGGTGTACTCCACAATTGGGTTGAGTTGAGGAACAAACTCAGTCTACAGGAGATTTGCCTGTTGATTGAGTGAACCACAAAGACACAAAGAGCACAGAGGAAGGGAAGGAGAGTTAGGATACCTTAGAAGCGATCGCGTTGGGGACATTTGAGATCCCCGACTTCTTGATTGAACCCGTGATTAACTGGACAAACCGGAAGAGGAAGTCGGGGATCTGCGACTAAGATTGAGCGATCGCTCACACCCTAAAAATAACTAGAATGGAACTGGAGTTATGGTAACAAGGTTATGAATCAGGTAATGAGGCTACCATCTTCCTGGCTAGCGACTGGAATCAAGCTTAATTCAGCTGATCAGTTCAAACCCTTTAGCTTTACTGATGAACTACAGGTTCGATTAGAAGAGCTGTTGGAGAAAAACAAAGCTAGATTACTCACGTCAGAAGAAGAAGCTGAGCTAGCTGGACTATTAGAATTAGACCGAATTTTCAGTTTTATCAACGCTAAACTAGTTTCTTAAGGTTCGACCTAGGAGTTCCCGAAGGGTAGAGCACAAAGGAAGGGAGCTACAGTTAGAATACCTTAGAAGCGATCGCGTTGTGGAATTTGAGATCCCCGACTTCTTGGTTGAACCTGCGATTAACTCGACAAACCGAAAGAAGAAGTCGGGGATCTGCGACTAAGACTAAACGATCGCGTTGTGTAGTTAGAGCGATTTACAATTGAGGAGAGATAGATTTAGGCAGGAAAATGCTGATGACGTTACAAGAATTGCAAAAGCAGGCATTGCAATTACCCATTAGCGATCGCTGGCAATTAGTGCAAATTCTACTAGAGTCCCTACAGAGGGAAACTCGTGGGGGACAGAAAAAGGGAAATTTGTCACGACTGCGAGGGATTGTGAAAACTACAGAAATGTCCCATGAAGATAGTAAAACTGAACAGCTTATGTCTGACATGGAATTAGAATTGCAACAACTAAAGAAACCTCGTCAATCATTATGGGGGATTTGTCGCGATTTAGGTCAAGCACCTTCTGCTGAAGATATTGATTTAATGAGACAAGAAGCATGGGATAATTTTCCAAGGGAGAATATTTAATTGCTAAAAATGGTTTTAGACACTCATGTGCTTATCTGGTATATTTAGGTCGATAATCGCTTATCAAAGTTGGCTCGACAAGCAATAGAATAAATTGAAAATAAGCGAAACCCAATGCCTTGAGTGAACCACAAAGACACAAAGAGCACAAAGGAAGGGAGCGAGAGTTAGGATACCTTAGAAGCGATCATGTTGTGGTTCTTTAATTACTCTTTAATTGTTTTATCTCTTAGCTCCTCAATCTTCCGTGCGATTTCTGCAAGTTCTTTCTCGTATTTTTCTTTTTCCGTATTGGCTTCTTGGGCAAGCGAAGAGTTTGGGGAAATTTTATCTAGTTCCTTCAATGCCTGTTCCCACAATAATTTCACCTGCTCTAGTTCCTCGGTGATTTTGGCTTGTTCAGTCTGCTGAGCAGCTTCAGTATCCAAAGCTTTTGCTTTATCTAAGTGTTTCTTATCAATCTGTTGTATGATTTTTGCAAGCTCTTCCTCGTATTTTTCTTGTTTCGTATAGGCTTCTTGGGCAAGCGAAGAATTTGTGGGAATTTTGTCTAGTTCCTTCAATGCCTCTTCCCACAATACCTTCATCTCCTCTAATTCATCAATACTATTGTCTTGTGCCGTCTGCTGAGCCGCTTCATCAGCCAATTTTACTGCTATCTTCTGTGTTAGTTCTAGAACATTCTCATTGTATTCTGTTAATTTATCCTGAGCTTCTTCGTGAGAGTTTGAATTTTGGGGAATCTCCTCTAGCTCATTAATAGACCCGTTCAGGATATTGCGGATACTTTTTAAGTCTTCTATACTTTGGGAATTGTTAGAAGATATGAGAATACTTTTTACATTAGATACTGCTTTGTCGTAGCGTTCTTCGTACTTGCGCTCTGCTGCACGGTTATTGAGATTATTAAGGACTTGAGAAAATGCCAATATTACATTGCCTACAACTAGAAGCGAAATAATTAAAAATCGTAATCGCATATTTGTTGAGCTTTGTTTATCTTTAATCTCTTCCAGCTTTTCCTCAATATCCTTTAAGTTGTTTTGTACTTGGATGTTGTCAGGTTGAATTTTCAATGCTTGTTCAAATTGATCCTTTGCTTGCTTAAACTCTCGAAGTGAGTTTAAATGCTCACCGTAGATCAGCAGTAATTCCACAAACTCTTCCTCCATGCGTACTGGATTAACTTTGTAGGCTCGTGCATAGAATTCGACAGCTTTGCTAATATCTTTGCTAATATCTTTAGACTTGCTAATATCTTTGTTAATATCTTTTAATCTTACGTATACTTCAGCCAAACCAAATAGAGCAGAGAAGTGATTGGGATTGATATCTAAAGCATCCTTATAGTTCTTGAATGCATTTACATTATTACCTCTCTGATGATATTCATAAGCTTCTTCATAAGACTTAATAGCATCCCTATCAAGTTTTTCCAGTTTCCAGATCTCTCGCCACAATGGGTGGTGTTTCACTAACCAGCAGCGAACTAATTCAATTTTTATCTTATAGATGGGAGGTTGTGTTAAAGGTTCTCTATTCAAGAAACCAGAGTCACATAGTTTTTCAGCGACTTGATCTAGTGGTTCTGTAATAACTCCATAATTTTGTAGCAGCTTCAATGGCTCCCCCACAACTCCGTCAGGTTCTATTTCAGCTCTGGCTTGAGCTTCTGCAACTGCTGAAAAAACTACCCGTTCAGCAATAGGTAGTCCATCTCTGAACCAGGCTAATCCTCCTCGTGTAATCTCAATTGCTTTATCTACAATTTTCTCAATGTCAGAACCAGTTACTTTCCAGTTCTTCGCCTGCCGCGCTTGGCTGAAAAGGGCTGAGCATATTCCTTGTGTAAAATAGGGATAACCTGACGCAAGTTTAAAAATTTCGCCTATTGCCTCAGGCTCGTACTTTAGCAAATTCTTAGCAGGTTTGGTAATCAGCTCCTGGGTATCGAGTTCATCCAGTAAGCCAATTTCTTTATTAGACGCATCCTTAAATAAACTTAGAAAATTCTCTAAATCATCAGGTTGCCTGCCTATAACTGGAATCAGTACCAGTGGTTGCTGCTGATAGATGATAGATTGTAAATATGGAAATAGCTTTTTAAATGAAGAGCTGGAAGTATCATCGTCTAAGACATCAAACTCATCCAATAAAACTACTAGTTTTTTGTGATTTAATCTTTGATTAATTTGTGGCAAAAATTCGTTAGAAAAAATATCAGTATCTTGTTCTAGTTCTCTAACAGAAGGCAGTGTGATGACATCCGATGGTAATCCAAGACGTTTGACAATCTTCCTAGCCAGTTGGTGTAAGACATCACCGAGATTCAAGCTACTTTTATTTTGCAGATCAAAGAAAACAAAAATAAATTCATCCTCACCGATAAAATTAGGGATATTCAGCAGTAGGGATGATTTGCCAATTCGTCTTTGGCCATGTAGTAAGATAATCTTTACTGCATCTTGATTCAGATTATCTTTAATAAACTGAAACACACTGTCTCTACCGAACAACAAATCTAAGCGACGGATTGGAGGTCCAACTATGTAAGGATTTCTTGGTTCATGTGCAGACACCATATTTATTCTTCCTTATTGCTCTAATCAGTCAAGCCTTGTATAAGTTTCTGGATAGTTGTTTTTGTCAAGGCCGCTACCAAAAACTCCGAAAGAATGGCTGCTAGCGTACACTGGGAAACAATTCTGACCAAGAATAGCTCAATTGTCCACAGTCTAAAGCTCTTGCTATATAAGGTGTCTCGCCTTAACTTACTTACCCAAAGAAGATTCTCTTTAAGAGCTCTACAAATATCTTGTTGTATTTCCATTTCCATAGCGAGCTAATTATCCCTATCAATTGAGTTGCTTGTTTGCTGTTCATGATCTGGATAAATACTTTCTTTCGCTGTTTAATTTCTTCATCATTAGTGTTAGACAATTTTTTAATTACCCACCACTCCATTAACGATGAAGCAAATGAGTAGATCTTTTTATTATCCTTAACTTCTTCTATAATTACTCCCCATGCTTTCAAATTAATCAGTTCTGCTTCGTGCTGAATTAAGGTATTATCAATACCTCTCATATCAAAATTTTGATTGTGTAAGCGACCTTTGAGACCGGACAGTGCAATAAGCATCAAAAGTGTCTGTTCTTGTTCATTTGACAGTTCCCAGATCATTTGGAAAAATTGTTTATTAGCAATCAACAATTCATTGGCAAATGTTTCCGGTTCAGGGATTTGTCCTAACCTCAGTCTATTGTAATGACTATAGAGAGCATTTTGGAGCAAAGTAGGATTACCATCAGCAATTTCTCGAATTCCCTCTTTCAAGGCTGGCGTAATTAGTATGCTACCTACCAGCTCATCTACTTCATCATCGGTAAATGGCTTGAGTAGGTGGAATAAATAGTGGTTATACCAGGGGGACTGACCTGGTGTGAGTTTAGGACCAATTTCAGTGAGACGCCGCGACGAGGTGACAATCATTGAGAGGCGTATACTTTGCTCAGAACTAGATGCCAGATAACGACAATGGAACAAGAAATCATATAGATTAGCTTCTGTATAATGCTCGTGGGAATGAAGGACAGCATCGTAATTATCCAATAGTAGTACCAAGAATTGATGTTGTTCCCCTATCTTTTGTAATATTTGTTCGATGTCATTGTGATTAACTTTTGGCTTTTCCAATAACAAATTGACTTCAGACTGCAAAGTTGTACTGTTTCCCAGCTTATTTCTCAGAAGGTTCAGCAGTTGTCGCCAAAAGTTAGAAGGTATGAATGGACTGATATCTAAGCAATCGAGATAGACGATGATTGCTTTTGATGAATCTTGTTTATATTTCTCCCAACATTCAGAAGCAGCTAGATACTTGAGTAGGGATGACTTTCCTACACCTGGACCACCCCAGATAGCCAGATGACCTCGATAATCTGGGTCTTGACTCGAAATGCAATCAAATGCAGTCTGAATGTCTGGTGTTCTCCCCACAAAATGGTTTGGTGGAACTAGTCGATTAGGAAAAAAGGGAAGTTCTCGCATTATGATTGTGTGAATGGACAAAAGTTGTGTCAATTTTGATTCCTGACAGATTCAGAGAATCAGTCCATCACCTATACTATCCTGATTAGAGCTGGTAAATCAGGACAACTAGCGCAGCAACTCAAATCCCCGACTTCTTGGTTGTATCTGTGATTCACAGGGCAAACCGAAAGAAGAAGTCGGGGATCTACCGGACAGAAACTGAGCTACCGGAAATCATAACTGCCATTACAGTGTAGAGGTACATTGGATGAGTCAACCTAACTTTCAAGCAATGAGTCAAAAGGAATTGCATGATTACGTTCTTTCTCATCGAGAAAATCAAGCTGCTTTTTATGCTTATGTTGACAAACTACACGCTGAGGGAAATTGGATTGAAATGCCTCCTTTAAAATCATTGGAAGACCTAGAAAATTATCCAGAATTTGTTGGTCGCTTTCGTGATGATTCTATGACTTAAATGTAGTGCGAGCATCTTGCTCACTAGTGTTTTATAAGTAATAGCAGGAATTTAGTATTGATTATTGGCTATGACTACTCAAATCCAGACTGTAGCTCAAGAACGTCTCAAGGTGTCCCGTTTCCAAATCGTTAAATTTTGCGATCGCTGGAAGATTATTGAGTTTTCCCTGTTTGGTTCCGTGCTCAGGGAGAATTTCCACCCTGACAGTGGTATTGATATACTCTACCAATTTGCTCCTAATCACGGCTGGAATTTATTCGACATTGTTCATATGAAAGAAGAGTTAGAACAAATGTTCGGGCGAAAAGTTGATTTTGTTAGTAAGCAATCTCTACAGAATCCTTATCGCCGTTATGAAATTTTGAGCACCCATCAAGTCATTTATCGCCATGAACAACTGTGATGCTGGCTATCTTTGGGATATGGTTCAAGCAATTAAAAATATTCAAGAATTTCTTGTAATGTATCATATAATGATTATCTGGACAGTATTTTGCTCCAAAGTGCTGTAGAAAGACAGTTGGAAATTCTCGGCGAAGCTGCACGTAGAATGTCTGAGGTTTTTCAACAAGCGCACCCAGAAATTGACTGGCGTGGAACTATTGGCTTGAGGAACATTATTGCGCATCAGTATGACAAAGTTGAGCAAGAAACTCTTTGGGCAATAGTTCAATCAGAACTTCCAGAGTTATTGAAGCAAATAGAACCTTTATTACCACCTTTGCCAGATAATGAACTTCAATAGCACAAGATGTAGGGTGAGAATTTATTATTAGAGAGATAGCATAAACTTGCAGCAAGTTCATGCTATTCTATTTCATCGGGATCAATTCCCGCCTCTCGTAAACGCTGAGCTAACCGTTCAGCACGCTGACTCTCTTGTTCGGCACGTTGACTCTCTTGTTCGGCACGCTGACTTTCTTGTTCAGCACGTTGACTCTCTCGTTCAGCATCAGTGAGAATCCACTTACCTTCACTGTCGTACCAACGTAGCCATTTTCTTTCTCGTTCTTCATATTTTCCCTGCCACAGTCCCAATCCTAACTGCAAACCTGGCAACCAAACTCGCTCCTGAGTCAATTCCCGTTTTCGGTAGTAGACTCCCTCCAATTGAAACACCTGCAATTCATTGGTGAGGCGGTCAAAGATGATGTAGTAGGGAATGCCTAAAATTTGTTCGTAAACTTCCCATTTTGTAGGGATTTTTCGGTTACGTTTCGTTTCCCCTAAGTCCTCGGCACGGGTGCTGGGGGAAAGAAATTCGATCGCAACAGTCGGACGTATTCCTTCTTGCCAATTGACATAGCTAAGACGCAATTCTCGCTCTTGGTAAAACCGTGATACTCCCAGAACAGCAAACCAGTCCGGGCGCTTGTACCAAGTCGGATGTTGAGGATCGTAGTACAGATTTAAGTCGCTGGCAACAAAGGTGCGATCGCTCGGATAATGGGGGGGACGAAAGGTTGCTGAGCAAAGTTGTGCCTGCAACAGGTGAAATTGATCGGGCAAACCAGGCTCCTCTGGGTCTTCACTAGGTAGATCATACATGGTGGGGAGGACTTCCTTCGGGGAGTGGGGAGGATTGATTTGCTTGGTAAAGGATTCAACTTTGACACTCATGATTAATACTCTCGATAAACAAGGCAACAGGCAACAGAATTGTTTCTTCCATATTATCTGGCTGACCTGTTAAATTTGCTTCAGTAACTGTGACGACATCATGATTTGCTTGTCGAAGTGTTTTAACCAAGAGGTGAGACTGAGAGTCCTCATTGTTGAAACAATTTTTCTTCCTCAATGAGTTTATATGGCTCACACTTTACCCATTATAAAATAATACTACCACAAAATAATAGAATAAGTAGGTTGGGTTGCGCTATCGCTACACCCAACCTACTTATTCTATTATTTTGTGGTAGTATTATTTTATAATGA
>JAAHHL010000224.1 GCA_010672185.1 Caldora sp. SIO3E6
TGGTGGAGGTGGTAGGTGGTAGGTGGTAGGTGGTAGGTGTTAGGTTTTAGGTTTTAGGTTTTAGGTTTTAGGCAATGGTGACAAGTTAAAGGGTTGCGCATTTTGTCAACTACCATATATCTTAGATATCAATTCTCAATTCTCAATTTTTTGAGTTCCAAATACCGATGGAGATATTCAGTCACTAAACCGTGCAAGAATAAATCTCGTGCCGCATTAAACGGACTGTTGGGAATTAAAGGATGGCGATTGGTAATCACATGGTTCCAGTCATAATCTCCAGTAATCTGGCTAATGTAGACACCAAAGTTTTCATCAAGCTGTAAGGATAAAACAGCTCGTTCAAATTCATCCCTTGTCAAACAGAAGGAATAGAAGACTTTGAACAGCTCTATCGCTGATTCTAAATCCAAAATTCTTAACCAGCGCCAGTGAGCAAAATCAATCTCTACTTCCACTGGTTGAATACTATCGTAGTTCAAAGCATTGGCTTGGACTTGAGCTAACCAGTTAGGATTGGCTTGTTGTGCTTGACTGTAGTCCCAGACAAAATTATAGAGAATTAAATCATGCTCTAGGAAAGCGTTATGGGCAAGATCAGCAATCTTGTGTGGATAAAGCTGCGACTTGGCAATGGTAGTATCAGGACCGTTATCAATCAAAAAATTGATGATATTTGAACCCAAACCAAGATGACGCACAATTAAATAGCAGGCTTCGGGGGAAACAAAGTATTGCAGAAAAAAAGCAGCGGAGTGATGCATTAAACCATAAAGGTTAAACTGAAAAGGCAAAAGCCGCTTCAGAGTCATAATCAACCCCAGAGCAAGATTAGCAATGATTTTGATCGGAAAGAGCAGGTAACGACGAGTCCAATTTTGCAGATCTACAAGCATATAAGCTTTAGCGATCGCATCCAAGGGAATCCCTTGCTCTTGACCTAATACTTGCCAGGTATTAGGATTTTTACGGTCGTAGGATTGTTGCCCTAACCGATCAGTTGGAGAGGTTGGGGATGCTATAGTTTTTGACGGGTCTTTGGCTAGGGAAGATGGAGATAATTTTTTCATGGGTAACTTTGATCACAAAATTAGTTATCAATGGATAATTGATAATTGATAATTGGTTAATTTGGTTAATTTGGTTTAAGACCTCTGACGCTCGTTCCTTGCTACCGCTAACACTATCATTTATGAAGAAAATAAAAAGAAAAATTTTTCTTAAGCTCAATCCTCTTCTTTCTCTTGAGAGGTCATTATCCATTATCCATTGTTCATTATCAATTATTGAATAACTTCAATTTCTTCAAGTTGTAAACGGTATAAACGAGCAGTAATTTTAGCAGTTTTGACAATGCGTTGAGCTAATTCTATAGTTAGCCATTCTGCATTGATTAAATCATTAATTTTGTTAAGATGAGATTCGTCATTAACACCATGATAAGCCAAAAATGACACCTGTTCTGCTTGCAGATCTAGGGTTTCTTGAATTTGTTGTGCCCATTGTCCAGCAAGTTGATTGCCTAAACCTTCGATAATAAATATACTGCCGATAAGATCAATCGGATTAGGCTGAGAGGCTTGATGGAAAATAAAAGCAGAAAGAGCTTCACTGCCTAGATTTTTTTCAGCATTAACGATTTCTTCTAGTTCCCCACCCACCGCAACATAGTTTCGTTCTAGCATGTGGAAATCTCGGTGTTCATCTTGAGCATGACCAATAAACAGTGATCGCAACTGAAAATCTGTCATATAAGATGCTGCACGAGCAATCCAACGTGCTCCTTCTACCACTTGGGGACGCAAGTTTCGTAACAGTTCTTTGTAATCCTCTAGAGTAAACTGGCCTTGATGGAGTTTGCGCACCATAGGTACCGATCGCAACTGACGTTCAAAACCTAACCAAACCAGAGTAAGCTGTTGGATTAAATAGGCTTGGGGGGTGTTTTCTCTAGGGGGTTTGGAACTGCTGAGGGGTGAAGTTGCTCTAACCGGAGGATTGAGGTTGGGAAGCGATCGCTGCGCTCCTTCCACTACTGTTAACATCAGATAAGCGGTGGTAAACCTGCCACTTTCAGGTACAAAACAAAATATCTTTTGCCCCGGTTGTAACTTGTCTGAATGGAATAATTCTTCCAGCATTAAATAAACTGATGCACAACCAGTATTGCCCTTTGTATAGAGATTAGTAAACCACTTGGCTTCTGGAATCATACAGTTTGCTTGTTCTAGCAACTCCACAATTTTGCCCCGGAAAAAGTGGGAAGAATAATGACAAATTAACCAGTCAATTTCTTGGGGATCAACTCGCCCTGCTTCGATTAAACGTAACCAGCCTTCTACCCCCAGTTTTACGACATTGTCTAAGAGGCGAACATTCTGACGTAAGTCCATAGCCCCATCTTGGGCTGCTTCTAAATAAGAGGGATAATCTAACCAACTTTTAACTTGACCATGCTCCTTCACTCCAGTATACATACAGGTAGGATAGGCGTTGGCATGGGAGATCAATTCAATCCACTCCACTCGCAGGCTAAGTCCAGTACTACTAGGTTGTGGTTGCAACAAAAAAGCTCCCGCTCCATCAGACAACATCCAGCGCAAAAATTCCACATCAAAAGGCAAAGTTTTGCCTGCTTGAATTGTGGATTCCACGGCAAATTTACTGTGTTTGAATAGACGAGAAGGAAATTCTGAAGCCACTGCAATTGCTGTTCTCCGGTTCCCTAACTGCAATTGGGATACAGCATAATTCAAGGCTGCAATACCCGAGCAACAAACCCCCTGAGTGGTGGCAATTTCCAGCGCTGACAGTTCCGGTAACTCCCCATGCACCATGCTAGCAAAGCCAGGAACCAGCAAGTCTGGCCAAGTTGTACCACAGGTGAGGAGATCGATCACCTTAGGGTCTATGGCACTATAATTGAGCACATCTCGCACCGCATAAGCTGCCATCTGGCTATTGGAATAGCAACTGTTTTGTTGAGTATCAATGGCGTAATAGCGCTGTTGAATGCCATTGTTTTTGAGGATGCGTTTTCTAACTTTAGAAGCCTGTTGGTTGACCTTTCCCAAGTAGGTCTCCATCTGCTCGTTGTTAATCGGATCTCCCGGTAAAAATTTGCCAATTTCAGTAATGTAGGCAGGATATACCGTAGTCATGATTCTTGTCGTCACCCAGTTCATTTGCTTTAATTCTGGCTTTAGAGAACCGAATCAGAAATGAGCAAGGTTCAGTTTGTTAAATGGCACAATAGGTGTTAGGTGTTAAGTGTTAGTTATGAGCGTCTGGCGAAGCGGGGAATGGGGAATGGGATAAGGGTGAGCGAAAAAAAGGGTGGGGAGTGTGGGAAGTGTGGGGAGGGTGGGGAGATGGGGAGATAAAGAGATGGGGGAACAAACAAGAACTGATAATTTTTGGAGATTTAGCTAGTAGTCCAACCAAAATTTCGCTCACCTATGGGATAAAATTCCACGTCTAAAAATAAAATGAGAAACGTATCAGCTTCCCTTGGCTCCTTCTGCTTCCTGTTCCCTCCTTGAAGGGGTTAGGGGTTGGTTGGTATCTTATGCCTTCTTCCTAATGATATAAATCCATGATCCAAGCATTGCAACCGCCGATTACGTTTGACGAGTTTGTGGTATGGCTACCAGAAACATCTCAATGTCGCTATGAGTTACACCGTGGGGTAATTGTTGAGATGCCAAAACCGAGAGGAAAGCATTCAAAATTATCAGGGGAGTTAGCTTACAACCTAGGCACTGCTATTCGTCAGGCAAACTTACCCTATTTCATCCCGAAAGAGTGTATTGTCCGTTCTCTGGATGGTAATTCTGGATTTGAACCGGATATCATTGTCCTGGATGAACCTGCACTAATTGATGAACCGGAGTGGGAAAGCGGCTCGATCATTACTCTAGGTAAATCGATTAAGATTATTGTGGAAGTTGTTTCCAGCAATTGGCGGGATGATTACTTAACTAAGCTAGGAGAGTACGAAGCATTGGGTATCCCAGAATATTGGATAGCGGATTATGCGGCATTGGGTGGAAGACGCTTTATTGGCAATCCCAAGCAACCTACTTTCACTGTCTGTCAATTGATAGATGGGGAATACGAGTTACAGAAATTTCGAGAGAGCGATCGCATTATCTCACCTAGCTTCCCCAACCTGGCGCTGACTGTAGATCAGGTTTTTGCGGTTTAATTCGGCTTTAAGGGGATTGGGTGACAATGATTGTACCTGTGATATGGTGCGTTATCAATTATCAATTATCCATTATCCATTAGTGAACAAAATCTCTAACTTGCAGTTCGATCCTCGGCTACAGCTGCTGGCGGTTATTAGTTTCCTGAGCATTGGTAGTATACTCAGACTAATCTGGGCAGCAGATATGGAGTGGAAATATGATGAGAAATCGATCTTTGAGCTAAGTCAACAAATTGCTAGTGGTAGTACACCTTGGCCTGTATCGGGATTCCCTAGTTCAGTACTAGTCCGCATTCCTGGCATGAGTGTTTGGTGCTTTGCGGTTATTGCCAAGTTTGCCCATGACCCGATTGCGATGGTTCGCTGGGTGCAATGGCTTAATGTAATCACCATCTGGCTCTTCTTCGGCTTTATCCTTTGGCAAATTGCCAAGGAAGAAAGGAATACTTGGCTATGGGGTTTAGCGATCGCTAGTGTTAATCCTTTAGCAATTTTACTATCTAGGAGAATTTGGCAACCGGATATCCTGGCTCCTTTTTGTTTATTGGTTTTTGTTGGTCACTGGTTTCGGCGCAAATTCTGGGGTAGCTTTATCTGGGGATTTGTCGGTATTTTGACGGGACAGGTGCAGATGGGGGGGTTCTTTTTAGTGATGGGACTATTCCTCTGGACTGTTTGGCATGAGTATAAACAGAAAACTTTAAGAAAAACAGCTTGGATTGGCTGGTTTTTAGGCACTGCTATTGGTTTTATTCCCCTGATTCCCTGGCTATTGGAAGTGCTACCGCAAATGGAGAGTTACAGACGCTCGATTGTGGCTCTTCTTGTCCCCAAATTTTACAGTCAATGGGTAACGACAGCATTAGGTGTTAATCTCAGTTTCACCCTCAAAGATTTTTTCTGGCAGGATTTCCTCCGGGAACCTTCAGTTTTTGGCATACCCACTTATCTGATGATTCCGGCTCATCTGTTTTTGGTGGGAATTGGTTTGTATCCTCTATATAGATGGATGAAGAGAAGGCAGGAGGCAGGAGGCAGGAGGCAGGAGGCAGAAGGTAGTCCCGATGAAAAAGTTTCACCATCAGAGGATGAAAGTAGACTATTCCCAATTCCCCATTCCCCATTCCCCATTCCCCACTTACAAGAGCCGCAATTAAGCTTTTACCTAAAAGCTTTGGGTTTTGGTGTTGGTGGTGCCTTCACTTTATCTAGAGTCAATGTCCATCCTTACTATATTGCGATCGCATTTCCCTTTATCTACTTGTGGCTAGCGGGACTATATCGCAACAAAGTCAAAATACTATTAGCGATCGCTTTAGTGCAGTTATTGATTAGCTTGACTTTCCTTGTCTATGTTCACCGCACTGGTGGAATGCCTTCTTGTGGTGCTGGTTATGGTGTTTCCTATCGTTTTCAGGTAGAGAAGGGTATACCTTGTAATGAATAGGTTTTAGGCCAAATGTTACTTTTCCATAACATATGGCACAGTTTGTTTCTGATATCATATTGGCATAATTGCCCATAATTTCATGTCAACAGCAACTGTTACTCTGGAAATTCCAGAACAGCTTTACCAGCGCCTAGTTAACACAGCACAAGCTACCCAACGTCCTTTGGCAGAAATATTATTAAGGTCGTTACAGGTGGGGAGTCCTCCTGCTTGGGATGATGTACCGGATGAATTCCAAGCAGAGCTTGCTGCCCTTGATAAATTAGATGATAATACTCTCTGGGAAATTGCGAGAGGGCAAAAAACAGTAGCGGAGATGAAACGGTATGATTTGCTGTTGGCAAAGAATCAAAATGGGAGCTTAACGGCAGCTGAGAAGTGGGAACTACTAGATTTAAGAAAAAAAGCGGATCTGTATATGTTATCTAAAGCACAAGCAGCTGTTTTACTGCGTTGGCGAGGTCACAAATTACCTAGTAAGATTTAAAGGCTGTGTCTACTTATATTCCTGACTCTTTGAGAAGAAAAATTATCCAAAGAGACCGACATTGTTGCTGTTATTGCCGACTTAGAAAGGGGGACTTTCTATCTACTGTACTTCATTAGACCGCAAAGCACTCTCCTCGCGGAGAAGAGTGAGTTGTAACTCTTTGTAGATGAGGTGTTTATTTTCCCCGTTATCCAGTTTCCATCTCCTCGCGGAGAAGAGTGAGTTGTAACGTTTGGGGGAATCGGAGGATTTAGCTGTGCAATGTTTCCATCTCCTCGCGGAGAAGAGTGAGTTGTAACCCCTCGCTTTGAAACCTGCTCCCAGTATAGCATCCAGAAGCCGTTTGCGACAACTTTCTAAAAAGTTAGTACAAAGTACTCGACACCTCTCCAAAAAAAAGGCTGAAATCCTTACAGGGCAAGGGAACGGCAGTCGTAACGAAAGAATGAGGGTTCAGCGATTTTCCAAAACCGTCGCATAATGTTACATTTCCGTTACATGTGTGTTGAGTATATTCCCCATTCCCAATTCCCCATTCCCTAAAATCAAACACTTCGTACTTCATCAATTATGAGGAACGCTATAGCTGATCTGGATCAACACCTAATTCCCTAAGCTTAGCAGCCAAGCGATCGCGTTCTTCTTGAGCTTGATTTCGCTCCAATTGAGCTTGATCTCGTTCTTGAGCAAACGCACTCAAAGTCTTAAAGGGTTCTCCATTGGGATAGAACACTTCCAAACCATCCTCGAACATCTCAAACCGAATCTTCAGCAGCGGAGAAATCCAAGGCAAATTGAGTTCAGTCACAAAATTCCACTTGTCTTCTGAACGAGTAAATCCCCAGAATGTCTTGGCTTTCGGGTCATAAAAGTACATCTCTAGGACACCATACTTTTGGTAGAACCGTTGTTTTTCTGCCATTTCCAGATGGCTATTGCTGGGGGAAAGAATCTCAAACACAACTTGAGGTGCAATGTTGTTTTCTTTCCATTGTTGATAGCTGCCTCGATACTTATCAGGACGACCGAGAACTACCATCGCGTCTGCTGCTTGGCAGGGAGCTTTTTGCGGTTCTTGTCCAGGAACTGACTCAACCTTAATAGGATACCAGAGCAAATCCCCTGCGACAAAAGCAGTTTGGTCTTGCAGGAGTCGCTTGAGGTTCTCAACTAGCATCACAATCCACTTATACTGCTCTGTATTGTCAGCCATCGGTTTACCATCTGAGTCGGGGTAGAGGGTTTGAGGAGTGAGGGGAGTTTGAACCATGATTATGGTGGTTTGTTGGCTTGATAGATCTATATGATACTGTGGGGGAATCTCCTCAAATTATCCCTTTGCCCGCGATCGCATTAATCAAGACGTTAGCTCTGTAGTGCGAGCATCTTGCTCGCTAATACTTATATCAAGTTCGGTTGAATACTTACACTTTGGTTGCAACAAGGCAGTCCCGATGAAAAAAATTTTTTCACCACCATGCATGAAAATCTCTCTCTCCTGACTCGGAGGCTTCTGACTCGGTGACTCCTACTTTCAAGTCAGAGGGCTCCAAGGGAAGAAAGAAAGTTGCAAGGTAGAAGAGAATTATCAGCTGTTGCGGTGCGTTACGCTTCACTTTGTTACGCTAACACACCCTACTGGACTGACCCACTTAAAATGGTGCAATAGATTTTGGTTTCTAGTTCTTTCTTACTTGTTACTTTTTACTTGTTACTTTTTACTTCCCTAGCAGTTTCTAATGCACTATTTTAGCTGGGTCACGGCACTACGATATCAGGTGATCGCATTGACTATGGGAAGAGATATGCGATCGCTATTGGCAAATGCTACGGTTATTCGATTATACGATTATACGATAGTGCTGGTAGACTAGGACAGGCAGGATGCCTGTTCCACAAGAGTTTTTAACATTTTATTGAATTTGGGTGTTGATTGACACTCCCAATTTCCAATTCCCAATTCCCAATTCCCCTAATATGACCAATAATCCTGAAACTGCTGCTAATTCTAACGGTCCCTTGAATATTATGCCTCTAGGAGACTCAATCACTGATGGTTATTTTGTTCCCGGTGGGTATCGGATTAATCTGTGGCATCATTTAACTAACCGTAACTATCCGATTAATTTTGTCGGCTCCCAGAGTAATGGACCCGATTTATTACCAAGTAAAGCTCATGAGGGACATTCTGGTTGGCGAATTGAGGAAATTCATCGGATGAGCAGTATCTGGTTAAAGCAATTTCAACCGGACATTATCTTGTTGATGATTGGAACTAATGATATGGTGCAAAGGTATGGGGTGGCAAAAGCACCGGAACGTCTGAGTCAGTTGGTTGATGATATTTTTGGGCAATTACCCCAAGTTCAACTCTTCCTCGCCTCGATTCCCCCTATTGGTGAGCCATTGTTAAACCAACTAGTGATTAAGTATAATCAAGCGATCGCTGATCAGGTTAAACAGAGACAGGCTCAGGGA
>JAAHHL010000225.1 GCA_010672185.1 Caldora sp. SIO3E6
TCTGCTGTGCAACCAGGGAACTACGAGATTTGGACTTATGGCGTGGGACTTGCTTTCCCGGATTTGTTTACCGAAGGTGCTCTGTTAGGTATTTTTGGTGGAACGCAACCCTATGTAGCAGGTTTTGATTCTGATACAGTGACCGTCCGCAACAATATACTCCCTCGTCACTTGGAAATCTTTTATCGCTATCCTATCACCAAGCGTATATCACTTACTCCAGGCATAATCTTTTTCACCAGTCCTAACCAAATTAGGGCAGGGGGAAGCATTGCTACATTGAGAGCTACGTTTAGCTTTTAATTTATTGCTAGGTTTCGCGGAAGCTTTACCCAAGGGACTTGCCGCTTAATAATGTGCGAGTGCAACAGGCATGAAAATAACCCGCCATTATCGTTGGTACAAAAAAAATGTTAATTAATACATTGTGTCAATACGTCTAAGTAGGTAAATTAATTTTAATCGCCAAAGTGACTGATGGCTCCTGATGCTCTTAATATTGAAGATAATTTATTAAAAAAATAATAAGAAAAATTTATATAAATTGTCAGGATGAAGCCAAGCCCAACAGAAGAAAGTAATGTAAAAAGGCTTAATCCCAACGGATTGCTTCAAACTCATAGCAGCAAGCCATTACAAAGGGTAGCTTTGCTCTCCAAGCAACAAGGTGCAGCGGCAAAAGCCACAGGAGGGGGCGACAAAGATTTTTCGGAAGTTACAGCGATTTCTACTACTTGAAATGGCGAAACTTCGTAGCTGTAGAATCTAACTAAATTAGAGCTCCTTTAAGATTTACAGCCTTGGTATGCAACCAAGTTCTCCGTGGCGGAAGTTATAGTTGCCTATATAGATTAACCTCTAGAGTAAATTTGCTTATCATTGGTACCAAAATCAGCTTTTGATGGTAGTATTCCCAATGATTGGGGTTAGTCAGCACGGGAATCAAGAAAAGCGCTAGCTAATCGCCACCTGTGTGTGAGGAATGATCGACAAAGGAAATAACATAATAGTGGTTGACGCAAAAATATCTTCTAGGCATTCGTCTAAACTGACGGGATTCAAACTCCTAATACTACTGACAGCTGGGTTAAGTTTGGGAGCATTTACTCTGGATTGGATAGCAGGGCGATCGCCTTTTTCTGGTACGGCGATGACTTTGCCCCTCATACTTGGTGCTGTAGTGACTGCGGTATTAGGCTTATGGGTGGTCCCGTTGTTACAATCTCTGAAGCTAGGGCAAATTATTCGTGAAGATGGCCCTCAAACTCATTTGAAAAAAGCAGGCACTCCGACTATGGGCGGGGTGTTCGTCGTTCCAGTGGCAGTGGCTATAGCTCTGTTATGGTCAGGATGGATAGCTACGGTACCAGATCTACAACCTGTACTAGCAGTATCATTGGTGACTCTTGGCTATGGAGGAATTGGCTGGTTGGATGACTGGCAAATTATCCGACACCGCTCGAATAAAGGAATTTCCCCCCGGCTGAAATTGGCTCTACAAATCGGCGTTGGTTTAGTATTTTGTTCTTGGCTGGCTTGGACTAATTCAGTCGATATCACTAATATAGCTCTGCCTTTTGGTCTTGTTTTGTCCTTAGGTGCACTATTTTGGCCTTTAGCAATGTTTGTGCTGCTAGCGGAAACGAATGCTACTAATCTTACTGATGGTGTCGATGGATTAGCTGCTGGTACTGGCGCAATTGCTCTTTTGGGACTAGGAGCAGTCATTGCCCCCACTTCACCAGGCTTAATGATTTTCTGTGCTTGCTTGGCTGGCAGTTTTCTGGGTTTTGTTTGCCATAACCACAATCCAGCTAAAGTATTTATGGGTGATACCGGTTCCCTAGCCCTAGGAGGAGCATTAGCAGCAGTAGGTATTTTGAGTCAAAACCTCTGGTGCTTATTTATCCTTAGTGGTTTGTTCTTTGTGGAATGCCTATCGGTAATGATCCAAGTTAGTTACTTTAAATACACCAAACGTAAGTATGGTCAAGGTAAGCGCTTCTTCAGAATGTCACCGTTTCATAACCATCTTGAACTTTCTGGCTGGTCAGAAACTAAGATTGTTGGGGTGTTTTATCTAATTAACGGTATTCTTGCTTATTTGTGTTGCACTCTCCATACTGGTATTTAGGGTTTGGGAGAAAAAGTAATAAGTAACAAGTAACAAGTAATAAGTAAGAACGAATGCAGCATTTATCCTAGTTTTGGGCATTTGCATCCCCGAAGGTTACCCAGGGATTTCCCAATTTTTGCTTTAACTTGTTACAAATGACCAATGACCAATGACTAATGACCAATGACAAACAACAAATAACCAGTGACCAATGACGAAGGATGCTTGCCAAAAGTTTCTGTAATTGTACCTGTCTATAACGGTGAGGCTGATTTACCGGAATTAATCAGCTGTTTATTCGCTCAGACCTATCGAGCCGAAGCAGTGGAATATCTTTTAGTGGATAATGGTAGCAGCGATCGCACTGCTGCCATTATCCATACTGCTATAGAAGAAGCAGCATCCCTAGGTATAACTCTACGCTATCTACAGGAAGCTGCCATCCAAAGCTCCTATGCAGCTCGCAATGCTGGTATTAGAGCTGCTAGAGGTCAAATTCTTGCCTTTACTGATATGGATTGTCGTCCCCAGCCAGATTGGTTAGAACTTCTGGTTATACCCTTGGCGAAAAATGGCATTGGTATGGCAGTTGGTGAGATTATTGCCTTACCTGGTAAAACCATCCTGGAACAACACGCTGAGCGTGGTCAGGTTTTATCTCAACAACATACCTTAGCACATCAGTTTTACCCCTACGGACAAACTGCCAACCTCGCAATTAAGAGGCAGATATTTGAACAGATAGGATTATTTCGCCCTTACCTCACTACTGGGGGGGATGCAGATATCTGCTGGCGTATGCAACAGCAAACCGACTGGCAACTAGATTTTTTCCCTACTGCAATTGTTAAGCATCGACATCGTTCTACCCTCACAGAATATGCCCGTCAGTGGCGTCGTTATGGTCGTTCTAACCGCTACTTACATGAATTACACGGTGTCGAGTTGATGAGAGAATTAACCACATCACAATATCTCTATCGTCTCAGTCGCTGGTTGTTGAAGGAATTACCAGCCAATAGTATCAAAGCGATCGCGCAGCAAACTCCTCCTATTGATATTATTGGCACACCGATTGGTCTTTTTGGTGCTTGGGCGCGGTCTGCCGGACAGAGGACGGCTCAGTTGGCTGACAAGGCGAGGGAAATTGCTTGGCTTGATGATGCTCCTGGTTTGAATAATCATAAGCCTTAATAATAAACTGTTACTATTTTTACCTTAGGGCAAATTTTTCTCCAGCCAAAGTAAAAGCGTTGTAGCTACAAAGAAATCCACTACTTAACCAAAACATAAAGATAAATTTACCAAAATTACATTAAGTTAATTAGTTGCAATCTAATTTTATTAGTTGTAGAATTAAAAGGTATTTTTCCAGTGACTGTAATCACACTATCATGGTGATTCTGCTCACAAAAAGAGTCGCTGTCATCCAGTAAGCGAAATAAACTGCGCCATGCTCGTTGTCTTAGCGATCAGCTCGAACTAGAGCATTAGTAAGCAGATTATTCAATTTTTAATCGCACAATCTCTTACTATAATACTTCGGTTAGAGAAAAATGTATCGAAATAGACAAAAAAACAATCCGTTTAATTACGGTCATGGCTCACATTCATTCAGACTAAGTGATTGGCAGTAGAAAATTACATCAGTAAATCTTCAGGGGTGTGAAAATGTATCAAAGAACACAAAAATCCTTAAGTCATTACCTATACAAAGGCTTCCTAATTCTTTTTGCCCAACAATCTGACTGGCAAAACAATAGAATTCTCTACGGTGTCTCCGTCGAAATGCCTAGGGGAGAAGGTTTTATTACCGTTGGCGTTTTTGAAAATTTTGGAGTAGCCAAATTGGAGGCTAAGATCTTAATTGATAGCTTTCAGGCAGCAAGCATTGGTTCTACCAAACTTGCCATTGAAAGTTGTTGAGAACAGGAAATTTAATTTTTACGAGACATAGGTCAAAACAATTCAAAATTATCAATTAAAAATTCAAAATTAACCTCTTTTGAATTTTGAATTCTGTTTGTGTAGCATGGTGAGCAAAGCGAGGCAAATTTTGAATTCAAAAAATGGTCAAGAAATAAGGAAGAGAGTAGCAATCTCCACGTTAGCTATATCTTACTGAATAAAAGCAGGAACCTTCTAATCTGAAAATAGACGCACCAGACGCACCAGACGCACCAGACGCACCAGACGCGGGGACAAAGAAATTTTCATCCTACGTTGTGGTTGTGAGGTGAAAGTTCATGGGAGTCTGACTTGCAAGGGACGCGGGGACGCACCAGACGCGGAGAGAGGGACTTTCATGAATGGTGGTGAAAAAAATTTTTTCATAGGGACTGCCTTCTGCCTTCTGACTTGAAAGTAGGGAGCAATCAACAGTCAACAGTCAACAGTCAACTTTCATCACCTGGTGGTGAAAAAAATTGTTTCATCGGGACTGCCTTCAGAGCACTAGTTTCTCCTCTTCTTTTTGGGGCTGAAGTCCCTCTAAACATTATAATTAATCTAGCCAATCATCAAGTTGAGAGCATTTGTAACTTACAGCTCTTACAGATTGATGCCTATTATTTCTGTAATCTTTCATACCAGTAGGCTTGGCTCCTGAACGGTACAAGTGCGACTCCTGGAATTGCTTAGTAGAAGAAGACGAAGGCTGGGGTCGAGATCTAGTCAAGGAATCTCTTCTTCTCCTGGTGGGTTGTCGTAAAGAGCGCAACTGGGCATGAGCTTCATTGATTTCTTGCAGCTTGCAGTGAGCCTTCCTTTGGAGACGAGGGTGACCCACAAAGCGGTCAGGATGCCATACCCAGATTAAATCAATGTAGCCTTGATGGATCTCCTCTGGTGAAGCTTCTGGGTGGAGCTCAAGGATTCTGTAGTATTTCTCAGTTTTCAGCATCTACAACATCCTATAGTGACAAATACATAAGTCAACAGAATTTAGTAATTTAAGTCTGAAGTGAGAAGAGGGTGTAGGTGGGAAAAAAACACATCAGTTTAGGAAACATATATTTTGTAGTTGTTTTGTAACCTAAGTTAATAGTTTTACGTAACACAATTCACAGTATTGTTGACATTTATTAGATAAGTCTACATCATGCACAAATAGTATAATTCTGCAAAAGATTTTTATAAAGAAAATCTAAAGAAAATCTCAAAACTTCAACTACTGGGTTTCTTTAAGAGACTAGAAGCAGGATAATTGCATTTGCCCCAAATCAGTCCTAGTCACCCCAGATGTAGCAAGCATGAAGCTAACAACACGAATCACTCAAGTCCACCCTTCCCTAACTCTGACAATTTCTGCCAAAGCCAAAGCGATGAAGGCAGAAGGTTTGGATGTTTGTAGCTTCAGTGCTGGAGAGCCAGATTTTGATACACCTGAACATATCAAAGCCGCTGCTAAAGCCGCTTTAGATACAGGCAAGACAAAATACGGACCAGCTGCTGGGGAACCACGATTGCGGGAAGCGATCGCTAAAAAACTAGGAGAAGAAAACGGTCTTGGCTACGAAGCTGAGAATATTATTGTTACCAACGGTGGCAAACATTCCCTATTTAATCTGATGCTGGCGTTAATTGAAGCTGGGGATGAAGTAATTATTCCAGCTCCCTATTGGCTCTCTTATCCAGAAATGGTCAAGCTGGCTGGTGGCACTCCTGTGATTGTCACCACATCTCCTGCTGCTGACTACAAAATTACTCCGGAACAGTTACGCTCAGCAATAACCCCCCAAACTAAACTGTTCATCCTCAATTCTCCCTCTAATCCCACCGGTATGGTTTATACCCCCGCAGAAATCCAAGCGCTGGCAGAGGTAGTGGTAGAGGAGGATATTTTGGTAGTCTCTGATGAAATTTACGAAAAAATTCTCTACGATGGCGCACAACATCTGAGTATTGGTGCTGTAGGAGCAGAAATATTTGAACACACGATTATCAGCAATGGATTTGCCAAAGCCTTCTCGATGACTGGTTGGCGTATAGGTTATCTGGCAGGTCCTCTAGAGTTAATTAAAGCAGCAACAATTATTCAAGGTCACAGTACCTCCAATATCTGCACCTTTGCTCAGTATGGCGCGATCGCAGCTCTAGAAGGTGGATTAGACTGTGTAGAACAGATGCTCCAAGCCTTTACTCAGCGACGAGAAGTAATGTATGAGCGCCTGCAAGCTATTCCTGGACTCAGTTGTCCCAAGCCAGATGGTGCTTTCTACCTATTTATCGATATCAGAAAGACAGGCTTAACATCCCTAGACTTCTGCAACAGTCTACTGGAATCTCAGCAAGTTGCAGCAATTCCTGGCATTGCTTTTGGTAACGATAGTTGTATTCGTCTCTCCTACGCCACAGATCTCGCTACGATTGAGAAGGGGATGGAGCGCATCGATAAGTTTGTGCGAAACATCTTGTAGGAGGAAAAGACTATGAGATACAAAAAAATCTTGGCAGCAATTGACTGCTCACCTCAAGCACCAGCAGTGTTTGAGCAAGCTTTGGAGGTAGCTAAGAGAGAAAATGCTTCTCTTATGCTCTTTCATTGCTTGCCAATAGAGGTTAAAGGAACTAGTTTGTATGCGGATATTTATGACCCGGCCATGAGTTTCTACAATCATCTGCAAACCCAGTTGAATGAGGATAAGGAAGAAGCTCAGGGGCTACTCGAAGGTTATTGCCAGAGAGCAATTGCTCAGGGAGTTTCTACGGAATGGGAATTTCAGGTGGGAGATGCGGGGAGTGCGATTCGAGACTTTACCAAGACTTGGAATGCTGACTTAGTGGTAATCGGTAGGCGAGGTCGTCAGGGTATAGCAGAAGTATTTCTGGGAAGCGTAAGTAATTACATTGTCCATAATGTGTCTTGCTCAGTTTTAGTTGTACAAGGAATCAGTCCACAAAAAGTTGAGGAGACTTCACAAGTTGGTACTGATTGACAACAGTAATTAGCTGTGTCGTTATACTAACAAACGCATTACATTGTGAAATCTTTTCTGGGTAATGGTTTCACAATGTGTTAATTAAAAGTGCCCTAATTGCCTTGGCGGTTACTATACAAAAAAGCTCGTTAGAGATCTTATGTACTATAGTATAAATATGATTTAGTATCTAAATTTCTGCGTTAAATGGCTGTAATAGTTGTAAAATATCAGCTTTAGATGATACTGGGGGTGATTTTCTGGAGCTAGATCAACTTTTAGACGAACTTGGATATGCCCAGTCACCATATTATCGTTCTACCAACGAGTCTTCACAGGAGCCACTGACTGAGCATCTTTTTCGTGCAGCTAAGAAAGCGGGAGTTCAGGGAGCATATCTTTTTGAAACTAGTCCCCCAGAGCAGAAAATTCTGCCACCTCGTCCGGCGGTTTATGTTACCGCAACCAAAACTAGGGATGAGGCTAGGGCGATTCATCGGAAGCTATGGAATCTGGGCAATGCACCTTTTCTAGTCATTCTTCTTCCCAATGAAATTAGAGTTTACACAGGATTTGACTTTTCTCTAAGGAATGAAAAGAAAGGTTTAGTCAAGGAAATTACAGACATTGTTGATCTCACTTTCAAAGGTATCCGTGAGCAACTTATAGACTTTAGCTCTGACTCTATAGATTCTGGAAGAATTTGGGAAACTCAATCGAAGTATATCAACCTTGACAAAAGGGTGGATACTCAGTTGCTCAATAACCTGAAAAAATTAGAGCAATATCTTAAAGAGCGAAATCTTGACTTACAAATCATTCATGCCTTAATTGGTAAGTATGTTTATATTCGCTATCTGTATGATCGAGGAATTCTCTCAAAAGAATGGCTTGTAGAAAACAATCTAAATTTAGATACTGTACTAAGCCGTAAGGCAACGCTAGTAGGTTTGCTGCATTTGACTGAGGTTCTAGAAAATCGCTTTAATGGTGCTGTTTTTCCCTTACCTCCCAATGTTGAAACGATAGTGGGTGATGAAATTGTCTCCCTAATCGCTTCTACTTTTAAGGGTGATGATCCAATTTCAGGACAGTTACATCTCGACTTTGAAGCTTATGACTTTTCTTATATTCCAGTCGAAACACTATCCTCAATTTATGAGCAATTTCTACATTCCCAAGGGACAGGTAAACAAGTTGGTGCAGTCTACACTCCTGAGCCAGTAGCAGATTATTTGTTATGTGAATTAGAGGAATCTAAGCCCTTGCGGAGTGGCATGAAAATTCTTGACCCATGTTGTGGTTCTGGAATATTTCTGGTACTAGCTTATCGAAAACTGATTGAGCTAGCACTAGCACAAAGTCCAAACTTTATCAAATGCCCAATATCAGCGCAGGGGAACCAACTTGGATTGTAGATAAATCAGAAGTTCTCAGCCGCATTAATGAAGGCAAGTTGAGCAGTAAGCTAGAGAGTTTAGCTCAAGAAACTGGGGATGAGGTTAGGATGGTAACCATTCGCCGCTTAGATTACGGTGAGACAGCAGCAAGCTTTGCTCAGGCCCTGTTTACCAAAT
>JAAHHL010000226.1:0-4900 GCA_010672185.1 Caldora sp. SIO3E6
GCAGAGGAGCAGAGGAAGAATAATACAATTTTCCTTAACCCTTGGGGTATTTCCATATATAGGTTTTTTTTATAACTACTACGCCATACAGCGGTTCCCGCTGCAATGAGGTACACCTGAATCAGTTGTCAAGATTGGATATATTTTTTCCTCGTCGTTTTTACTGTACCTCGTAACAGCGGGAAGCGCTGTATATGGGAGTTGACAAAATGCACGACCTTTTAACTTGTCACCTAACACCTAGCACCTAACACCTAACACCTAACACCTACTACCTACCACCTACCACCTACCACCTACCACCTAAAACCTAACACCTAACACCTACCACCTACCACCTAACTTAAGATTAGATACTGTCACTTTCTTCACCCAACTGCGATATTGTTTCAGAATTTCTGTATAGGGTGTATTGCTGTTGAGTAATTCTCGTAAAGGAGGTGCAAACCAGTGAGGAAACCAACGGTGGGCAATTTTCGCCCAACGTTCCCTGAGGATAAATTCGGTAAAAAGTCTCTTAGAAATTGGTAGGATATTACCATCCATCTCCCATAAAGCATGAGCCTCTGGTTGGCGTTGTTCAGTAAATTTGGCTAAAGCAACTTCCCAGTTGTCTTCCGATTCATCTAAGATACGAGCAAAAATCTGAGCATCCTCTAGGGCAGCATTGCAACCTTGTCCAGAGAAAGAAGAAGCTACGGCATGAGCTGCATCGCCAATTAATAATACCCTGTCTTCATGATGATAGCGGCTGCAACGAACTTTCATTTGGCTAGAAATAGTCCGCTTCATAAAAGCTTCGGCTTCGGCAGCGGAGAGCAGAGGGCTGACTTCGGGAAAGTATTGCCGAAAAAACTCTTGCACCTGAGCTACAGATTGAAAATTCAAGATTTTTTGTCGGTTTCTGGTAACAAACACGACACCAATATACCCACCGCTGGCTTGGAAACCGGCTACCAATGTGATTCCTTCTTCCCGTTTCCAAACATGGAAACCTTCTGGCTGTAACTCATAGCCAGTTTCATCATTTTTACTGGGGAAAAATAGGGTTTTATAGTAACTGCGAGCTCTAGTTTGCTGGAAGTCGAAGGATTGAGTTTTCAGGAATTGGCTTCTAACACTCGAACGGGCACCATCGGCTCCTACCAACCGGTCATAGCCAACAAGTACAGGTTTTAGATCATCTCCACCTAAACAATTATCATCTCCTTCAACCTTGCAACTTTCTTCCTTCCCTCCTGCCTCCTGCCTCCGGTTCCCCTCCTGGGAGGGGTTAGGGGTGGGTTCTGCCTTATTGCTACCAAAGTGTAAGTATTCAACCGGACTTGATATTAGTTCTGCTGGGGTATCCGGGGCAACTGACTCGAAGAGGATGGTTTGGCGAGGGAAATCTACGCTAAGACATTTGTAGTTGAAATGCAGTTTTAATCGACTACTACCTTCTGCCATTGCCACCAAGGATGATAACAGCTTGTTCACCAGCCTAATGCGGTCTGTATCAATGGTAGATTGTTGTCTAGGGGGTAACAACTGAGTTGTGCCATCCGGTTGGTGGTGAATAATCTTCCAGTTTTCCAAACCTCCTGCTCTGATCGCTTCTTCAAGCCCATCGATGGGGCGTAGTGCTCCAATGCCCCGTTCGTTTAAACTATAAGGAATGCTTCGAGAATTGGATAATGCCACTGTTCTAGGATCGCCCAAACGTTCGTAGATTTCCACTTGGTAGCGATCGCCTCGACGCAAGAGATAGTGAGCTAAGAGCAACCCACAAGGTCCTGCTCCCACAATCACGACTTTTTCCATGTTGACTCCTGGTATCTTCGATTATCAGTCAGACAAGCATCAGGCACAACTGCCGAAGTTTCCTTAGCATGGTGCTAGAGTATCAGTTCAGAAGCCGGGTTGCTTGGGGAAATATGCTGATCTGATGAGTTGTTCCATAAAAAACCCGGTTTCAAGGCAATACTGAACCCGTTTTCTAATCAACTCAGCTAACAACTGCAAAACAATATGGCGGCAGCACCACACAATTTTATCTTGGATCTGACCACAGTTCTGGGAGCTTCTGCTCTGGGAGGATATTTAGCTAATCGATTGCGTCAACCTGTACTATTGGGCTATCTAGCTAGTGGTTTAATCGTTGGTCCGTTTGGATTAGAACTGTTAAGGGAACAAGAACAGATTAAGGCTTTAGCAGAAATTGGCGTTGCTTTTCTCTTATTTGCCCTTGGTGTGGAATTTTCTCTAGCCGAACTCAAACGAGTCAAAGATATTGCCATGAAAGGCAGTTTACTACAAATCGGTCTGACGATCGGTTTAGTGGCGCTGTTGGCTACTCTGATGGGGGAAAAACCAACTCAGGGTATCTTTCTGGGAGCGATTCTCTCCCTCTCCTCCACTGCGGTAGTGCTCAAAACCCTGACTGAACGAGGGGAAGTCAATACTCTGCACGGTCAAGTGATGCTAGCAATTTTGATTGCTCAAGACCTAGCCTTAGGTCTGATGTTAGCAATGTTGCCTGCTCTCAATCAACCGGAAAATATTGGTTCAGCTTTATTTGCTGCTGTGCTGAAAGCGCTACTCTTTTTAAGCGCTGCTTTCGCTGCGGGGAAATGGTTAGTTCCTCCTGCGATTAAACATATAGCTGCCACGGAAAATAGTGAACTCTTTCTGCTGAGTGTGATTGCTCTGTGTTTAGGGGTAGCTTTAATTACCGCTCAGTTGGGTTTGTCGATTGAGATGGGAGCCTTTGTCGCTGGGTTAATGATTGCGGAAATTGATTATGCTGATCAAGCTTTAGCGAAAATTTTGCCCCTCAGAGACACCTTTGCCAGTCTCTTTTTTGCTTCTATTGGGATGTTGATCGATCCAGGAGTGCTACTCCAAAACTTTGGCTTAATTTTAGGTCTAGTAATGGTAGTGATGCTGGGGAAAGCGGCAATAATTCTACCAATCGTACTGAAATTTGGCTACTCATTTAAAACAGCAGTTATTACTAGTTTAGGACTCAATCAAATTGGGGAGTTTTCCTTTGTTTTAGCCTTGGTTGGCTTGGAAATGGGATTTCTGGCAGAAGAAGAATATCTGCTGTTATTGGGAACTACGGCAATTACATTAGTGTTAACCCCCGTTGCTCTGAGATTTTCCCCCCGTCTAGCAGAGCAACTCGCCAATCTACCATTCCTGGCAACCTACCTACGTCAGTTTCGAGATACCAAAGCCCTATCTATTCCCGAAACCATTTGCAATCATGTAGTAGTAGCTGGTTACGGAAGAGTGGGGCGAGTTATCGTCAATATCCTACGCAATCAGGGATATCCCGTACTAGTTATTGAGAATAGTGAGGCAGGGATCAAGCAGTTACAGTTAGAGAAAATTCCCTATATTTTTGGGGATGCAGATTCAGAGTTGGTATTGGAAAAAGCCTATCTGGAAAAAGCCAAAGCTCTAGCTATTGCCCTACCAGATCCTACCAGTACCCGACTGTTGCTCAAACGGGCTCTCAAGTTAGCCCCAGAATTAGATGTAGTTGCTCGCTCCCATACTAATAGTGAAATTGACGTACTCACCCAACTCGGAGCACAAGAGGTAGTACAACCAGAATTTGAGGCAGCGCTGGAGATAGGCTCTCACGTACTCGCAACTCTGGGAGAAAGGCAATGGGTAATCCAGTCAGTTATTAATAAGATTCACTCCGAGCGCTACCAGAGCATTCTTCCAGAAAGAGTCATCAATTTTATGCCACCAGAACTCAGCGATACTGCCAGGGAAATGCATAGTGAGTGGGTAATTGTCGCTGATGCTTCTCCTTTAGATGGAGTTACCCTAGCTGCAGCTAATATCCGCAATCTCACTGGAGTTAATGTTATGGCAATTCAACAAGGAGATAAGAGATTATATTACCCCAAGGCTGATACTATTCTGCACTCAGGAGATAAATTACTAGTGATAGGAGAACCTGATGAAGTAGCAGCTTTACGAGAGCTAATTAAGAATAATGAATAATGGATAATGGATAATGGATAATGGATAATTGATAATTGATAATTGATAATGGATAATGGATAATTGATAATGGATAATGAATAATGGATAATGAATAATGGATAATGGATAATTGATAATGGATAATTGATAATGAATAATGGATAATTGATAATGAATAATGGATAATGGATAATGAATAATGAATAATGAATAATTGTGTAGGGGCGGGTTTAGGGTCACCGTTAACCCATTTGACGATAACATGAATACAAAACCCGCCCAATCGATAACCTGGGGCATGGATAATTGAATTTGTAGGGGCGGGTTTAGGGTCACCATTAACACATTTGAGGACAATTTGAATACAAAACCCGCCCAATCGATAACCTGGGGCATGGAGAATTGAATTTGTAGGGGCGGGTTTAGGGTCACCGTTAACCCATTTGAGGACAATTTGAATACAAAACCCGCCCAATCGATAACCTGGCGAATGGGGAATTGAATTTGTAGGGGCGGGTTTAGGGTCACCATTAACACATTTGAGGACAATTTGAATACAAAACCCGCCCAATCGATAACTTGGGGAATAGGGAATTGAATTTGTAGGGGCGGGTTTAGGGTCACCGTTAACCCATTTGACGATAACATGAATACAAAACCCGCCCAATCGATAACCTGGGGCATGGATAATTGAATTTGTAGGGGCGGGTTTAGGGTCACCATTAACACATTTGAGGACAATTTGAATACAAAACCCGCCCAATCGATAACCTGGGGCATGGAGAATTGAATTTGTAGGGGCGGGTTTAGGGTCACCGTTAACCCATTTGAGGACAATTTGAATACAAAACCCGCCCAATCGATAACCTGGCGAATGGGGAATTGAATTTGTAGGGGCGGGTTTAGGGTCACC
>JAAHHL010000226.1:5000-8588 GCA_010672185.1 Caldora sp. SIO3E6
TTGAATTTGTAGGGGCGGGTTTAGGGTCACCGTTAACCCATTTGAGGACAATTTGAATACAAAACCCGCCCAATCGATAACCTGGCGAATGGGGAATTGAATTTGTAGGGGCGGGTTTAGGGTCACCGTTAACCCATTTGAGGACAATTTGAATACAAAACCCGCCCAATCGATAACTTGGGGAATAGGGAATTGAATTTGTAGGGGCGGGTTTAGGGTCACCGTTAACCCATTTGAGGACAATTTGAATACAAAACCCGCCCAATCGATAACCTGGCGAATGGAGAATTGAATTTGTAGGGGCGGGTTTAGGGTCACCGTTAACCCATTTGAGGACAATTTGAATACAAAACCCGCCCAATCGATAACTTGGGGAATAGGGAATTGAATTTGTAGGGGCGGGTTTAGGGTCACCGTTAACCCATTTGAGGACAATTTGAATACAAAACCCGCCCAATCGATAACCTGGCGAATGGGGAATAAGATTACGTTAATTTTCAACCCGCCCCAATGATGATGGAATGCGATCGCACAATCTAGTTTGGGTAAAATGACCTAGATTGTCGCGCGTACCTGCCCCGACAAATACATCAATTAATAATTATCCATTATCCATTATCCATTATCCATTATCATCATATCGACTTTGGGGAAAGGTGCAGGGCGGGTTTTGATTGCAATATTCGGGTAAAATGGTCTAGATTATCCCTAAACCCGCCCCTACAAACCGCACCGACAAATAAACCAATTCTCAATTCTCAATTCTCAATTCTCCATTATCCATTATCCATTATCATCATATCGACTTTGGGGAAAGGTGCAGGGCGGGTTTTGATTGCAATATTCGGGTAAAATGGCCTAAATTATCCCTAAACCCGCCCCTACAAACCGCCCCTACAAATAAACCAATTCCCAATTATCAATTATCCATTATCAATTATCCATTATCCATTATTAATTATCCATTACATCGATAAGGTACTGGGCGCATAGCCTCAAGATTTGATGCCGGAGACTCGGACTCAAAGAAATTGGGTTCAAATGAATCATGGGGTGTCGGGGGTATACCGGCTCGTCCAATATCATACAATTCTACTCTTGGTTTTCCATCATCTGCTGCGCAAATATCCTTAATTTCGGTTTCGAGCACCTTCTCTGATATATTGATTAATCCCTGACTAGGATCAATACCTAGGGTATTCAATTCCACAGTACCATCAAGTCCAAATTGAGAGCTGACAGTAATATCGCTGAAGGGAGTTAAATTGGGGCGAAATGTAAGTCCAAAAATGGCTTGGCTGAAGATGGTAATCCTGCCTCCATTGCCGGTAAAAGCATTGGCAGTGATATCGCTATTTTCCTGGGGAACTGCCACAATAAAGGGAGCATTAATCGTAATATTGCCCCCATTTCCCCCACCAGGAGCAGTGCCTGCGGTGGTAGAGATAAAACTGTTATGACGCATCAGGATTAAATCCCAGACATCGATATTGATATTGCCACCTTCTCCAGAAGAGGTAACACCAGTAATTTGTCCTTGGTTGTTCAAAAAAATGTTGTTAGCGTCGATAGTGATATCACCGGCATCACTAGTACCAGAACCCCTAGCTACGGAAAAATCAGGAGGAATATCTGCTTCAGGAACCTCCCTGAGAGCCTCAATCCAAGCATTGGTTTTATTGATCAGGTTACCAGAATCTTCTGATGTGGGTTCGCTATTAACAGTGATTCTTGCCCCATTTTGAACAATCAAGTCGCCAGTGACAATATCTATGCTACCAGCCTCTCCCTCATCATAAGATTGAGCATAGATGCCGCTTTTGATTTGGTTATCTAAGGATGATCCTGAGACAAATACTTCCCCAGCGTTAATTGTAATATTCCCAGCATCACCAGTACCAAAAGTGGAAGCAGATACTAGTCCTCCATCTTGAACTAATAGCTGGTTCGTTTCAATTTGCAAGTTTCCGGCTTTGCCATTAGCCCAGGTATCAACTGATATACTACTACCCAAGAGCTGATTCTCTGAAGTACCAGTAACTATCACAGAGTCAGCCTTAATAAAAACATTCGCTCCTTCTCCTGGTGCATCCTGTCCTTCGTTAAGAGTAACACCTAATATTGAACCACCATCTTGGATAATTAGTTGATTAGTATTAATTCTGACATCTCCCGCATTGTTTCCCCTTGAGCTTACACTAGCCAAAGCACTAGGAAATATGCCATCTTCTAAAGTGCCACTGATTTCTATCAAGTCAGCATTGACACTTAAAATACTTCTGCTCTGAGTAGGAAATTCGCCACTTCTGCCAATATATAAGAGAGAACCATCTCGAATTCTCAACTCTTGGGTATCAATAGTCAGATTAGTCGATTGAGAACCTCGACTCCGAGTGCCTATACCGCTACGTTGATTGAGCTCAATGAATTCTGTGGCATTTATCTTGATATTCGAGCCTTGAGCATTACCGTAATTGGTGGTAATTGCACTACTATTAGTCAAGGAAACTGACCTAGCACGGAAATTAAGTTCCCCTCCCCTATCTAAAGGGTTGTTACTGCGGTTGTCAGTGCGGATATAGCTATTTTCCAAAGAGATAGCCCCCTCACTACTGGTAAAGCTGATATCACCTCCAATACCACCTCCAGCCGCTACAGAACTTCGGGATACAGAAGCGTTAATCGCACTTGTATTAATGTTGATATCATCCCTAGCAAAAAGTGAGATATTTCCACCATAAGCTGTTCTACCGGTCAATATATCGGGCAACAGTTGGAAAATATTATTGTTAATACGTCTGGTACGAGATGAAGATAACCTGCCTGAGGTGAGGAGCAATTCCTCAGCGTTAATCGCACCATTAATACTTTCTAGGGTAATATCGCCTCCTGTTAACTTCCCACTTGTGTTGATAATGCCTGTGAGGGTAAGATTACCGCTAGCAGTAAAGGCAATATTACCGCCGTTTCCTGATTGTGAGCCAGAGTTGATAATCCCTTCTCTCATTTCAATGGCTCCATTGTTACTCCTCAGGGTAATGTCACCACTATCACCGGTGTTACTGAAGGATTGAATATTTTCTATGGTGATATCGCTATCGGCAATAAGATTAACTTCTCCTGCATCAGCACTATCAGATGCAGAAGTTAAAGTTCCTGAGGTGGTATCTATTTTACCTTGATTACTAGTGAGAGCGATCGCGCCACCATTGCCATCGATACTGACAGCCTGAATATCCCCTGTTGTGATATCGCTATCGGCAATAAGATTAACTTCTCCGGCATCACCAGTATCGGAGGCAGAAGTTAAAGTACCTGGAGTTGTATCGATTGTACCTTGAGTGCTAGTAAGAGCGATCGCGCCACCATTACCATCAATACTTACAGCCTGAATATCTCCCGTGGTGATATCGTTATCGGCAATAAGATTAATTTCTCCGGCATTACCACTATCAGAAGCAGAAGTTAGATTGCCTGAAGTTGTATTAATTGTACCTTGATTGCTAGTGAGAGCGATCGCACCACCATTACCATCAATACTTACAGCCTGAATATCTCCTGTTGTGATATCGCTGTTGGCATTAACGG
>JAAHHL010000227.1 GCA_010672185.1 Caldora sp. SIO3E6
TGAAGAGAGAGCTTATATCTAGGAAACTTGGTTAGTAGTTCTAATACCAAGGGAACCGTATGCTCCTTTTGAGTCCATTCTGGCTGAAGGAATACCGGTATGTTTTCCTTTAGTTGTAGGTGTTGAGCATAAAAGTCCAACTCTGAACCAGTGGCAATGACAAGTTTAATTTCATTAGCCCGTTGCCACATCTGCGACTTAACTGGATACTGAGGACTAACATGTTCTTTGGGACTAAGAGTTATCCAAACCCACTGGGGAATCTCTTGCCAAAAAGCCCCAGAGGTTTCGATAGAAACATTCCTATTCGTGGCTCCAATTGCCTCAACTAACTCCGGTAGTTTTGGGTGAATAAAAGGCTCACCCCCTGTAATCACTACATAAGGAGAGCGCAATTGAGCTAGAAGTTCTGCAATAGTTCTAGTCAAACGTGGCAAACCAGTTCCACCATCTGAGTATCCGGTGTCACACCAGGGGCATCTCACCGGACACCCCGCCAACCGAATAAAGTCCGCCGGTGTCCCAGCCCAGTAGCCTTCTCCCTGAATTGTTTGCTGAAAGGTTTCATGTATAGGAATATTGGCCATGAGGTTATCTTTGTTAAGCACTTATAGTTAAGGATTTCAGTAAGTTTACCTAAAAAGGGGTGACAAACCTGGATGGTGGCTAACCTCAATAGAGTACAATTGACTAACGATCTACCCAAGTACAGGAGTAAACAAAATGACACAAGTAACTGTTGGCGAAAATGAAGAAATTGAATCTGCTCTGCGTCGATTTAGGCGTGAGGTTTCTAAAGCTGGAATTTTTGCCGATATGAAGCGACTTCGTCACTTTGAAACTCCCCAAGAAAAAAAGAAGCGCAAGGCGATCGCTAGAAGACGGAAGAAGCGTTATTAATCTTGGGCTTGGCGAGGGTTGGAAGTTATATTCTGACTTTCCAACCCTAATGGGGAATGGGGAATGGGGAATGGGGAATGGGGAATGGGGAATGGAGAATTGGGAATTGGGAATTGGAGAATTGGGAATTGGAGTGTCTTAATTGGTATTAGTGGATTTTAAATCAATTCATAAAATAGCTTCATAAAGCGCTCCGTATCTACCCCTAAACAGACATCTATATTGGGGGGAAAGGTGGATTCATCCCGGCGATCGCGCAAATCCGCTAGGGACATACCTGATGTAAACCGTCCTTCCGTTTCTACTACCATATAGACCAATTCTGTTGACACTAAACTGGGATCAATCGCCACACCAACAGCCAAGGGATCATGTAGATAGCAACCATGGAAGTCTTCATTGTCTCGATAGAAAGCCATATAAACCCCTGTACAATCAACAATAAATTGAGATACTGCTGAGGGATTTTTCTGGGCGTAATCTTCTAGATCTTTACGGAAAAGCGGTGCCTTCATGGCGACATCTAGTCCCACCAGGGTTAGCGGGATACCGGATTCCATCACAACTTGTGCCGCATCAGGATCGACAAAGAAGTTGAACTCAGCAGCAGCGGAAATATTGCCTGGAACCTTAACAGCTCCCCCCATAATGACAATACGACCCACTTTTTGTAAAGTAGTGCGATCGCGTTGTAGGGCTGTAGCAATATTAGTCAAAGGTCCTAACGCTATAATAGTAAGCTCGCTACCATACTCTTGAGCAGCTTTCAACAATACATCAACCGCATCTTCAGAAGCTGGCTCTGTGGTAAGTTGAGGATAGCGAGGACTACCATCGGCATTGGTAAATTGATGCAATTCTCCCAATCCATCGGCTCCGTGGATACCTGCTGCATTAAAGGGAGGACGCACCAACGGCTGTTCACAACCCTTTGCCACTAGGGGAGGTTGCTTGGGTTGGACTATATCAATAACTCTTAACACATTATTGGCAGCCTGGTTAACATTAATATTACCTGCCACAACAGTCACTGCTTTGAGGTCAATTTGTGGACAGTTCAGCGCCAGAATCAGCGCCAAAGCATCATCAACACCACCATCGGTGTCAATAATCATCGGAAAACTTGAGGAATTAGCCATTTTTCATTCTCCTTCAAAAAGTTGATCGAGGGAACATAAACTCATTATTAATTATTAATTATTAATTAATGACCGGTCAGCTTTCCTTGGCTCCTCCTGCCTCCTGCCTCCTGCCTTCTGCCTCCTGCCTCCTGCCTCCTGCCTCCTGCCTTCTGCCTCCTGCCTCCTGCCTCCTGCCTCCTGCCTCGAAGCCTTCCTGAAAAGTATCACATTGCCAACGAAGCTAATTCATCCATAGACACCATACCATCACCATCCGCATCTAGGGTCTCAAACATCATACTAACCAAACCTTTGTTGGTACGACCTGTTCGTTGTGCTAAGGCACTCTGTAGTTCTTCAGGAGAAATCTGTCCATCCTGGTTTTTATCAAGAGAGGCAAAGGATTTTTTGAGAGCCTCTCCCAGCTCTTCCTTGGAGATTTGTCCATCGTCGTTGCTATCCCATTCATCATAATTAACTATGACTCTCCAAGCATCCTTCATACAGCTTTCCATAATCAAGTTTTTGGCAGGTAGACATTGCTCTAAAGGTGGTATGCTACAGTTAGCATTGACATAATATAGCAACGATTTAATCTCATTCATTCCTGTCAGCAAAAACTGATAGATGCCGACATTGTAAAGCTTCTGGGGCTCGAAGGGAGCCTGGTTAATGCTGGTAATTTTTAGACTGGGATAGTCTTCAATCACTACATCTAAATCAGCATGTAAAAAATTAGGAGCTTCTTGCTCTGGAGTACTACGACTTTCGGTAATTACCTTTTGTAAGACATCTCCAGGCAGTTTAACCAAGGCAATTTCGGTGTCAAATGGTAGTTCCTCTAGCAAGTCTCCATAGGTGAAAGATGCTCCCTGTTCATAGTTCTTATTTCCTCGAACCGCTCCTCCCTGGAGCATTACTAGATCAACATTTCTCAAGCTTTTTTTGATGTAAGAGCATAAAGTTGAAGCAACTTTTTCCGGTTTAAATCGTGTCCGCTTAGAGGAGATAGATTCTTTCACCTCAAAAATTTCCACTTCCATCAAGGAGCCTAAAAATTTTTGGGTAATTTCGACAAAAGTTTGGGCGCTGGGGTCAGCATCAAAATGGCTGGCTGGCAATAAATGCACCGCACTATGTCGCTCCTTGTTGGCATCCCACCACACATCAACAACAACGATATTGGTAGCATCAACACCAGCTTTCACAATCAGGCTCTGCTCAATTTTCTCAATATAAATCTCATGTTCATGCCCTCCCAGAATAACAGGAACTTGACCACGGAGTTGGTCGTCTTGCTCAATCTGCTTCACTAGTTCCCGATCTTCAGCAATCGTCTGATGAGTTAAGGGAATCAGCATTGTTGCCTGATCGGAACACTGAGACCAGGTTTCCTTTAGAGCCTCAAAAATCGGCTGAATGTTTAAGTCGGTTCCCGGTCGGAAAATATCAGTATTATTTGTACAAAATCCAGCAAAGGCAACTCGATGAGGACCGACTTCAACAATATCATATTTCGGCAGCGGCTGACCACTAGCATCGACAATTGGTAAGTCCAAGATATTGCTATTCAAACATTTACCTTCGTAGGTTTGGAAGCGATCGCACAGGACATCCATGCTCACATCAAATTCATGGTTACCAAAACAAAGATAGTCAATATCAACTATCTTTAGTACATCCAGCATGGCTTTACCACCATCAAGGGAGGTAATCAAACAAGGAGAGAGAAAATCACCGTTCAAAGAGGCAATGACCGTCGCATCTTCTGCTGTCTGCTTCAATGATTTTATGACTGTTTCTATATAGGGATAATTCTTAATGTCATAAACATCATTAATCGATAGGATTCTCAGATAGGTTCCCACCGCTTCTCTAGGTCTTGGCAGATATAGGCGTGGAGTTGTGCTCATTGTCATAATTGTTTAACTTAAAAAAGTAATAAGCAGTAGTAGGACTTCAGTCCAAAAAAAAGCAACAATCAATTCGTCTAAATCACGAGCAACAATTCCAGAAAACGCTCCCAGGTCAGTTCTTTGCCCCCAATTCGCTGCCGTAAAAAGCTCACTTCTTCATCGGAAAGAGGAGGCTCATTCACACTGGTCAATACTACATTCATTTCCTCAGGCTCAAGTACTCCATTCCCATCAGTATCAATGGGAATAAAATAAGTAGAAAACTCATCTAGCCGGGACATCAAACGACGATGGCGCAGCAATAATTCACCGAATTCTTCAAAGTCAATTTCGCCACTGTTATCGAAATCCATGCTGGAAAAGGCAAAATTGAGTTCCTCTTCACTGAGGGGATGTCCCGCCTGCTCGAAGTGATAGCGGAGTTCTGGCAGAGACAAACTACCGCTTTGATCTCGGTCGATGGCATTAAAAATATAGCGCAAATCTCCCTTAAGCTCCTGTGGTGCTCGGTCAAATAAGACCTTGTGGTGCTCTCCTTCCATCGCTCCCCGCAACCGACTACGAAATGCCGAAATCACCTCTTTAGCTGTGAGGTAGCGAAATCGATGTTCCTCAGGATTAGCGATAGAGTAGGGTGCAACGGGGACTAGGGAGGAGAGAGAGCGCCGCAATACCAAAAAACACCCATATACCGCTAGCTGAAACGGAATCGATACGATTGGTAAGCCTAAGGGAGTCATCACCAGACTCAGCAACCAGGCGAGGAACGCTGCCACTAATGCTCCAGTACAGCCTGCCGTAAGGCTTCGCAGATTAGGTGTGTAAAATATACCGCCAATAGCGATCGCTGTTAAAGTCGAGTTATAGCCCCATAGTCCAGCGTACAGTACATTCAAATCTACCCCCAGCAGGATGCCAGTGAGCAAGCCGATGGCACATCCCAGAAATGCAACCAAAGCTCCCATGGGACTGCACAATGCTAGAGCGATAATAATCAAAACCGCAGACACCATGCTACCGGAAAAAAAGACTTGACCGACTCCAGTGACTAAAGCTGATAAAATCCGCACCCCATCTAGGGACTCAGCTGGGTTAGGAAATGGCGGTGGTGTCCCCAGTTCAAAGAAGGGTTGAGGAATGTAAGTGGCACCGGTTAAAAACAACAAAGTGATGAGGATAAATGGTACTCCCATCGACGGTAGCTTGAGATGCACCGCCATCCACAACCCTAAATGCTTCATCAACACTGTACTCAGCGCAGCACAAACCGCGATCGCTAGTGCCCAAAGCAGATTGCCACTGCCATTTCCCCAGCTACCAAAGGTGCCTAAGGCTAGTCCGATGAGTGTTCCATTGAAGCCAAAAATGCCGTTACGAATGCTGGGACGATCAATATTTATCCTATAAGCCGTTACTGTCGCCGCAACAACTCCCACCATCATCATCAAAGCTGCCCAAGGGGACTGAATCAAAACTGCTAGGATGATTAGTAGTCCACTAATCGGATTGTTGGCAAATGCTACTTGACCAATACCCCGTAAACTCGCATTGAGGAAATCCAACAGGGGACGACGTTCTAGGGATTGGTTGAAGTCTTGCAGAGTTCCCATGATCGGGAGAGGATGTCGATGGGATACTTTCTCTGATTCCAAGAGCCGAGAGAGCAATTCATGGAGTGGCAGAGGTTGAGAGTTGGTTGGGTTAAGCTGAGAAGCTTCAGACATAGGAATGAAATAGGGCAACAGGGTATTATTTTGTTGCAGAGGATACGGATCCTACAGAATAAGGTCATTAGATTAGGCGATCGCTAATTCCTTGTCAAGGCGATCGCAAGCTAAAGTAATAATTGATAATTGCCCTCAAAAAACAGGTAAATTTAACATAAATCCAGGTAAAAGATCATCCTTGCTAGTGAGTACTAGGGAGCGAGACGCTCCCACTACAAATTTTATAGCAGTCGCCAGGGCGGTTAAGACATTCTCAGGTAAGGCAAGTTAACAAAGGGCTGCCATCCCCTTGTCCTAATCGCCTTGGCGGTTGCTATATTTGTGCAAAATTGGGATACTCCCGGACAAATAACAAATGACCAATGACCAATGACAAATGACAAACGACAAATGACAAACGACACTTAACTTGGTTAAGATCTGCGAATCTTCATTTTAATCTTGATGTCGTCTTTTTCGATTTTAGCTACCCCCCATTTAAATCTGATGTAATAATCGTCGATTAGATTTAGGGTTGAATAAGAAGGAATATCTAGATATTGCTTCTCACCATTAACGGTAATTACTATGGGCATATTTGAGGGAGATTCTGTATCCTCAAAGGGTATCTCCATTTTTTCCCAAACTGCTCCAGCGATCGCACCGTCGTGGCCATTGCCTGTTTTGTCTTTGATGGTAGTGCCTTCCCCTTCATCTAAAGGCCAATATGCTAACAATCCTGACTCATTTCCAGAAAGGCGGTAGTTCATGGCATCTTGAATTTCTTGGGGAGTGCGAACTCCTTGCCAAATTCGTATATCGGCTAATTGTCCCTCAAAAAAGGCGCTGGTTCCTTTGAGAGCACCAATGTAAAAATTCCCTGTTCCTTGATAATTGGCTGGCTGGCGGCAGGCTTCTAATTGTCCATCACAGTAAATGATTTGCTGTTGACGCTCATGATTGTAAACACAGCTCCAGTGATGCCAATCACTATCGGTATATTTACCTGTATTGAGGTCGTCAGCATAGAAAGCTAGGGTAAAGACATCGCTGTGACGAAATCCAATATGTAAGCCTTGGTACTTTTGCTGCTCACCTTGGAATACGATCATATGCCATTTACCAGTTGTTTGGCGTTTTGCCCAAAACTCGATCGTAAAGCTAGTATTTGTGAGATTGATGCCACTGCCACAGTCAATAAAATCATCTTTGCCGTCGAATGTCAGGACGGAAGAAAGCTTTTCTTGATTAGCAATAGTTGGTTCTAGTTCGGTAGTAGTTGATTCTGTTTCAGCAGTAGTTGGTTCTGGTTCTGTCGTAGTTTGCTCTGTTTCAGTAGTAGTTGATTCTGGTTCTGTCGTAGTTGGTTCTGTTTCTGTAGTGGTTGATTCTGTTTCAGTAGTAGTTGATTCTGGTTCTGTAGTAGTTGATTCTGTTTCTGTAGTGGTTGATTCTGGTTCTGTAGTAGTTGATTCTGGTTCTGTCGTAGTTGATTCTGGTTCTGTAGTGGTTGATTCTGGTTCTGTAGTGGTTGATTCTGGTTCTGTAGTAGTTGGTTCTGGTTCTGTAGTAGTTGGTTCTGTTTCTGTAGTAGTTGATTCTGGTTCTGTAGTTGTTTCTTCTTTGGGGGAAGCTGGTTGGATGAAGTCCAATGCTTCCTGTTTCCAAGTCCCTTCGTGAAGGGTTCCTGGATTATTATTACTAGTTTGGTCAGCGATTGTTGTGCCACTACCTTCATTGAGGGGCCAATAACCAACTAATCCTGCTTCATCTCCCCTGAGTCGATGATTCATGGATTGTTTGATTTCGTCTTGGGAACGGACTCGATTCCACAGCCGCACTTCTGCTATCTCACCTTTGAATAAGTTCCCAAGAGCATCAGCTTGTGACGCTAAACGCACGGGTAATTTGGTCACTGAACCCACCTGATTGGGGGTAGCTGTATTTTCTTCTTCTCCATTGATATAGAGTTTGGCTCCATCGGCTTCATGTTTGAAGGTTGCGGCTACATGTTGCCAAGTCCCTGTTTTTAGCTGATTGCGACTGGTGAATTTTATCCCTTTGTTGATGAAACGCAGGTTTTGCGGGTGGGTATCAAAGGTAAAGCCTTCACTTTTACCCCCTATACCCTTATCAACTATTCGCTTTCCTAATATTTCTGGTTTAATCCAGGCTTCGATGGTAAAGTCGTCAGTCAGATCTAGGACTGAATCCGGTGGAATTTCTACATAATCTTTCTTTCCATCAAAGGTAATGGCTGGGGACAGGTTTGAGGAAGGCTCTGCTGGTTCTTCTCGAGCTGGTGTAGGTTCTTCTTTTTCTTTAGTAGCTGCTGGTTCTACAAAATCTAATGCTTCCTGTTTCCAAGTTACTCCATGAAGGGTTCCTGGATTCTCATTACTAGTTTTGTCCTCTGCTGTGTTACCACTACCTTCATTGAGAGGCCAATAACCGACTAATCCTGCTTCATCTCCCTGGAGTCGCTGGTTCATCGATTGTTTGATTTCTGCTTGGGAACGGGCTTGATCCCACAAACGTACTTCAGTGATGTCACCATTAAAGAAATAGATTGGATTTCCTTCAGTTCTTCCTGCTCCAATGCGTAAAGGATGGCTGGTATTGAGATTAATCTTTGATTGACCTGGAGTGCCTACTGGTTCTCCATTGATGTAGAGTGTCATGGTGCTGCCATCATAGGTAGCTGCTAGATGAGTCCAGGTATTGAGCACAACATCGGAGCCAGTCACACCTACCCAACTCTGACCATTTCCTGTCCAAAACTGCCATTTATTGTTTGTTCCGGCATAGAGTATGTATCCTCCTTGAGGTCCATCGGTGCGGCAGGTAACTGGCGATCGCCATTTTCCCTGACTTCCCTCTACTTTTGCCCAACAGGATAGGGTAAACTTGGCTGGATTCAGTTCCGGCT
>JAAHHL010000228.1 GCA_010672185.1 Caldora sp. SIO3E6
CAAACCCAAGGCTAATAGCTTGCATTCGTCTAAAGACGACTGCACAAGGTTTTCAGTCCACTTTAGTGGACTTTCGCTATTAGCCGTGGAATTAATTCCACGGTGGTTTTGGAGCTTGTTGAGAATGGTGCAAGATGTGAGTTTTAGGGAATTTGCCACGCGCTTGGTGCAACGTTTGCTGTCCACTAGAACATTTGCTAGATTTAGAGCAACCGCTTGTGGGACTTCCGTGCGATTTCCGAACTCCCATCTGTAAAATGGCACTAGCTAGTCGTGCTTCCTTTCCCCAAGTGGTTTTGCCATCAATGAGATTCCAAAATGGTTAGCAGTTGGGCAAGCCGAGTTGAGCAAGTTGCCCAAGAAGATTTACTAATGTTCATCAATGCTTGCCTCACCTGCACAGGACAGCGTGAGTTTTATGATGATGACTACGGACAGAAAGTCTCTTTAGATTTTTTGCATGACTATATTCTGGGTAACTATCGCTTGCTTTATTGCCGTACTTTGGCTGCGGGCATTAACCACTTCAATCAAACCCAGATTGTGCTAAAACTGCTGGCAACAGGACGTGCAACAACACCCGAACATCGGGAAGAAGAAAACCGTTTGATTACTGCAACCCTTGATAATTTGCCGCCCCATCGTGCTTGGAATCTACTGGTACAACTGCGCAAACGGCATATTAATAACCGCCGCGCTAGAGCGATCGCTAAAAACTATATCACCAGTAGAGCAGAACTTCTAGAGTTCAATGCAGTTAAATATCGGTCAAAGTTGAGAGCAATAGTTGCCCACAATCATCTTAAGCCAGAAGACGAACTGAGTGCATTTCTCTTTCGCCACTGGCCCTCTCGCTTCCAATCAGAACTCTTCGAGCAGTTCCGTAGGGGTCACTACAGCGCTAGTGCTATTTATAATTTACCTTTTACTATAGCTGAGGGACTAGCAGCCAAACACAACATTCCCCGCGACGTATTTTTGTCACGTATTGAACAGCAAATGACTGTTGGCGAAAAACTGCGTTTGCAAAACAGTGCCGAAAAAGCTGGTATTGCCATTGAGATCGAACCTCACCGTTTGCCTTTAACCAAGTTGGCACTATATATACTGTCATTAAGTCGAGATATTCGGCTCCAACGAAGAGATGAACTACACCAAGCTTTGCAAAAAAGTGCTTGTTCTGTACTTAAGCGTGTTCCTATCCAGTTTGGGCGAGTAGCTACTGTGCTTGATTGTAGCTACTCTAGCTTCGGTTCTTCAGAAAAACGCCGTCGTCCTTTAGGAATTGCCCTAGCTGTACATTATCTTTTGACAGCATCTGCTCAAGAATACCAAGTTTTCTGGACTTTACCTACTACCGAACCATTGCTAGTTATGCCACGGGGACAAACTAATTTAGCAGATCCTCTGCTATCTGCATTGGCTTGGCAGCCTGAGTTAGTGGTAATTGTTTCTGATGGTTGGGAAAATGACCCTCCGGCAGGGACAGCAGAACTATTACGAGTTTACCGGAGCAAACTTGACCCTCAGAAAAAAACTTCAATCATCCACTGTAATCCAGTTTTCAATGCCAATGATTTTACCCTCAAACGCCTGAGCTCATTAATCCCAACTGTAGGATTACGGGATGCAGAGGATTTACCAGTAGTTTTAGGATTTGCCCGTTTTGCGGAAGGCAATGCAACCCTAGCTGAATTAGAGGAGTACCTAGCTACCCGCGTAGAACAAGTAATAAGCGCCTAACGGCGAATTCAAAATTCAAAATTTGCCTCGCTTTGCTCACCATGCTACGCTTTCCAAAATTCTTGCATTGATGAATCGCCGAAAAAGAAGTGAGAAACTAGTCATATCAAAGGTGTCTTAGCTTACTACTCACGGGAATTAATTGCAGAACCGACAGATATCAAATGCTGTCGTACTAAATGTTCTAACTGATAAAGATAGGCAATGGTAACCAGACTGATCAGCATTGGTACTGTAAAGAAACTCTTCACCTCATCCCACCAATCTAGCAACTGGGATAAAGAGTTAAATGAGGGTAAGAAGATAATAGTGACAGTAGTACTTATCAATAGTGCCAGAGCGATCGCACCCCAGCCATAGAACCCTTCCCACCAACTCATCAAACCGGGAAAGAATCCTTGAGGAGTCTCTATCTCTGGGGAGCGGGTATTGGGGAAAAAACGATCGAGAAAGATGTGCAGCCAATGATGGACAACTGCAATTACTAAAATCGGTGACAGTAAAGCGCAAAAGTACAACACAATCCTGATTTTAGGTGAAATCTCCATCAGCGATTCACCCATTTGGAAAATGATGTTGATGACAGCGGAAATTCCCCTAATCAGTAAGAGTAGGAGAATGGCACTCATCCAAGCATTAGGGTTAGGAATCCAGCTAGGTAATTTTTGCATTGTTGTTTGTTATTTGTTATTTGTTGTTTGTTCTTTGGAGATGTCTCTCAGGGATGGGAGAACTGCTACAATATTCAAGGGTTTTCAGTTTTCGGTGAAATTCAGCTTCTTTGGAGTTAGGCTTGAGTTATCTAATGATTATGATAACTGGTGAATTTTGAAATCCTTGGCGTATTGTCTGGAGTAAGCGATCGCTATCGGCAGTTCCATCCGAGAAATTACCTAAGTTACATGGGTCGTTGGCGTAAGCTAAAAGGTGGTTGCAACAGTCAGCCTAGGCAAGCAGATTACACAAGTCTTGATACCAATTCCACATTTTTGGTTGGTTGCATTTGCTATTATTTTTTGCTATTATTATTTAACAATGGGATAGTTGTGCGCCTGTCGCTAGAGTACATTGACGAAACGAACCACAGAGGAACACAGAGATTCTGTACCCGATATGATTCAAAACCATGCCCACCGGTGATTGATGGGGAAAAACTGGTAGGTTATCAGTCCTTTTCTCGAAGAGCTTCAATTAAAATCAGGTTCATCAATACAGATGGGGAGTTACGAAAGTGTAGTTGTGACCACTGTCGTAAAACAACAAATAACAAATGACAAAAAAATCCCCTCTTCTAGCCAATATTGATCTTAAAGGTTTAGAAATTGCTCCTTCACAAGTATGGGGTGCAATTCGTCTTGTGCCTTTATTAAGGCGGCAGATACGGACTGATTTGCGTCTCATAAAACGCAACTATGAGAGTGATCTAACTGTTGTATCTGTGAAGGATAACCTCAAATATTTTTCCTATGTACCCCACGGTTTGGTGTTGACTTGGAGTGATGATGGTAGTCCTGTGGCAGCGATAGGCGGGCAATTACTAACCAAAGGGAAAGAATTTGCCTGCGGACCAATGAAGGTACAGCTATTGCATCGTATGGCTAAGCGAGAGGGAAAAAATTCCCTGCGACTTTTGCCTTTACATTTGGCAATGGAGGGCTTTTTATCGATGTTTTTCAATGGCCCTACAATTGCTTGGAGCGAATATTCCAAGAAGGTTTTCTCCCAAGGTCTCTCCCCGCGAGTAGAGTGGTCAATAGGAGGAAAAGCAATTACCCAACTAGAAGATGCACTACGCCTATTTGAAATCCATGAGCATCAGGTAGGGGTGCTACTCTTTGTTTCTGAGATACTTGCTTCTGCTTTTATTGTGCCGACACCTGATGATTATCGAGCTTTACATACCAGTTTGCTAGAAGATTTCTATGGTGAAACTTTTTACTACTATGGACTATATGGTACTACTAGTGATTTGGTAGCAACTATTGACGAAAGTAGGATCAACAATCTCAAGGATCTTAACCAAGCTTTGACAAAGATACGTGCTGAATGGTCAGCTTTTCAAGGTTTTATGGCTGATGACTTATTGCAACGGCCTATCCATGCTAAACGAATCTACACTGCGGGAGGATTTAGCTTACAACGCTTTATTACCGATCTTTCTCGAACTAAAAACAACTATATTGGCGAAGCGATTGTCGATAATTTAGCTCACCTACAGTACCTCAAAATCTACGGACTCTCGGCAGCACAGACTAAGAGAGCCTATTTATTACAACAACTAGCTGCTTATGATTGGAACTTGGAACGTACCGCCCGTGCCCAAAATGATACTTTGGAACAGTTAGTTTCCCGCCTAGAAAAAGCAGGTTTTGGTTATTTACTTAATAATCAGTTGCGAGAGAAAGCTTTGAAAAATAAAGGTGTTAGGTGTTAGGTGTTAGGTGTTAGGTGTTAGGTGTTAGGTTTTAGGTTTTAGGTTTTAGGTTTTAGGTTTTAGGTTTTAGGTAATAAATACTTGAAAATAATATCATATTCGGCCAAGTAGTCATGGTTGATCATTGACACTTATCGCCAAATAAAAGTAGCATAGATATATAAAACCAGATTACTTGGAATTTACCGCAGCTAGCTATGGTGAACAACTCACCGAAATTGTTACGGTGACTAACGATATTCCAGGTACTTTACTCCAAGGCAGTTGGAAAGTTACTCCTGACTCCCAGAAGCCTAACCGTCGCTCTGTTTCCTCTCGTTGGATTTCTTGTAAACCAGCGCAGTTTGAGACTAACCAGGCTGAGTTTCAGATTAAAGTAGATACCAGCAAGCTGATGGCAGATAAAGTATATGAACGGGAAATTATCTTAGATACCAACGCTCAGCCAAAAGCTCACTCTTTAATTATTCAAGTACAGACTGCTCCCCTAATTACAGAAAAACTGCCCCTAACTTCTCTCATCGTATTGTTAGCTGTTGCCTATGGAGGAGGCTTCTTAGGAAGTTTGTTGTTTGGTGATACTGGCCCCTTTTTAAGGTTGAGTTACATTGGACTAGTCTTTGGGATGATTTTGGGAGGGGTAGGCGGCATCGGAGCTGCCTTTGGGATGATACCTCTATTTTGCAGTGTAGTTTTTATGTTTATTCTTTTTTGGTGGGCTCCGTTACCTCTATATGGTCATATCGAGCTTTTGTTTGGTTTTATTATTGGGGTAGTGGTGTTCTCTGTAGCTGGCTATATCATCAGGTATAATTTTGGGAAACGAATCCAGAGTGGAATGTAGGAAATGTTGCAGGGAGTGCTTTCTGAGAAAGGAATGCTTTCCTTGTTAATCGCAATTTTCGGCATTAGTTTGGGAATTGCGCGACAAGTGGGACTACTCAATGCCTTAATCATAGTACCCTTAGCAGTAACAGGTATTCCTGTGAGTATTATGCTGTTTCGTATTTATTTCGAGCGAATGCAACGGATTAGCAAATATCGCCAATCTGAACCACGTTTGGTTAAACCCTGAATTTTGTTATTTGTCCTTTGTTATTTGTCCTTTGTTATTTTACAAACAAATAATACGTTGGCGTAGTGCCGTGGCACACCTAAAAATGTAGGTTGGGTGTAACGGAGTAAAACCCAACAAGGGAGCCTACTTATAGCAAAAATCTATAAATTCTCAATTCTCAATTCTCAATTCTCAATTCTCTTCGCATCTACTATTAATGATGAGTAATGCTTCAACTACATCCTGGAATGATGTCCGCGCTGCTTTTCGGAAAATCTGGGGATATGAAAATTTCCGTCCACCCCAAGGAGAAATTGTTCGCACCCTGCTCTCCCAGCGAGATGCCCTGATTGTGTTGCCCACTGGTGGTGGTAAGTCAATTTGCTTTCAACTTCCAGCTTTGTTACAAACGGGATTAACTTTAGTAATTTCCCCTTTGGTAGCTCTGATGGAAAATCAGGTACAGGAATTGCGTGAGCGCCGACTACCTGCTTCTTTGTTACACAGTGAGCTACCTTCCTGGAAACGTAAACAAACTCTCCAGGCACTAGAAAAGCAACAGCTGCGATTACTTTATCTATCACCAGAAACTCTACTCAGTACACCTGTATGGGAACGACTGTGCCAACCGCAGCTTCAAATTAATGGGTTGATTTTGGATGAAGCTCATTGTCTAGTACAGTGGGGGGATACTTTTCGACCAGCCTATCGGCGGTTGGGTGCAGTAAGACCAGCTTTACTCCAAAGTAAATCAACCGGAACCAACATAGCCAGCTTAGCCAAGCGAAGTTCCTTCGGTATCGCTGCCTTCACCGCTACTGCTGATCCCAGCGCCCAGCAAACTATCTGCAAAGTCTTGCAGCTAAAACAACCAGAAGTATTTTTAATCAGCCCCTATCGGCAAAATCTCCACCTCAAGGTACAGACTGTCTGGACACCTAGAGGACGCCGCCAGCAAATGTTGAAGTTTATCCAAGCAAGAGCCAAACAAACAGGATTAGTCTATGTGCGCTCTCGCAAAGATAGTGAGGATTTAGCCAAGTGGTTCCGGCAACAAGGTTACACCACAGCAGCTTACCATGCTGGATTGAGTGCCGAAGAGCGTCGAGCGATCGAAACTAGTTGGCTCAAGGGGAGAACCCAATTTGTTGTTTGCACCTGTGCCTTTGGTATGGGTATCAACAAACCAGATGTCCGCTGGGTAGTACATTTTCAAGCTCCCCAACTGCTATCAGAGTATATTCAAGAAGTAGGTCGAGGGGGAAGGGATGGTAAGCCATCGGATGCTTTGACATTGGTAAGTGAGCCTACAGGGTGGCTTAATCCAGAGGATAAGCAGCGACGAGAGTTTTTTGAGCAAAAATTGCGATCGCAATTTCAAAATGCCCAACGATTGAGCCAGAAATTACCAGCCCAAGGAGAGGTGACAGCAGTAACTAAACAGTTTCGCGACGGGGGAATTGCTTTATCTCTCCTCCACAGTGCTGGACAATTGACATGGCAAGACCCCTTCCATTACCGCAAACAGCCCTCAACTAAATCCGTCTCCCTCAACCAGTTGAGTGCTAACCAGCAGCAGATACAGTCTCAAATGACTCAATACCTGACTACCCGTAACTGCCGCTGGCAATTTTTGTTAAAGGCTTTCGGTTTTACCAAGGAAGCAGCAGGATTTAGGTGTGAGCGTTGCGATAATTGTGTGAACTACCTACACTAAGTCGAAGCGACTATAGTGTAGGCTTCTAACATCGTGGGGGAATGCCTCAGAACGGACTTGCGTCCAAGCTTTGGTCTTACTTCCCCTCCGTTAGCAGAGACGGCTGTTCCATCCGTCTGTAATATTCTGATGCCTTCTGCTCTTATATTCGTAGCGGCGTTAACGTCGCGGTCATGTCGAGTGCCACAGTGAGGACAATTCCACTCCCTAATATCAAGTGGCAACTCATCAATTTGGTAATAGCAGTTAGAACACAACTTGGAACTAGGAAACCATCGGTCAATCTCAACCAATTTGCCGCCCTTTTTCTCTAGCTTGTAGGCTAAGAAATTGACAAAGGTTCCCCATCCAACATCAGATATCGCTTTAGCTAAATTGTGATTGCGTACCATGCCTTTGACATTAAGATTTTCTACTACGACAACTTGGTTTTCATTGACGAGCTTTCGTGAAAGCTTATGTAGAAAATCTTGACGGGATTTAGTTACCCGTTCGTACACTTTAGCTACAGTTTTCTTAGCTTGGTTTCTTGAATTACTTCCCTTCTGCTTTTTAGCTAGCTTTTGTTGCTTGCGCTTGAGGTTTTTCTCGTGCTTTGCTAGATGCTTGGGGTTATCATACTTAGAGACTTTGCAACCATCGCTTGTAATAGCGAAATGAGTTAATCCTAAGTCAACACCAATTACTTTGCCGTCAGTTGAAACCACGGGATTGTCGCCTTCAGCCTCCGTCAATATCGAAGCAAAATACTTGCCCGATGGGTCTAAGCTGACCGTAACGGTTTTGATTGTTCCTTCTATACTTCTGTGCAATTTGGCTTTAACTTTACCAACGAAAGCCAGGGAATTGAACAAATCCGTCAAGTACTTTGACGTTCTGAGGATACTGAATCGATTGCTTACCATGTTTTGACTTGTAACGCGGAAACCTAGCACGACCTGCAAAAAAGTTTTTATGGGCTGTGGTTAAGTTGAGCGTAGTTGCCTGCAAGACTTGGCTATAGCATTTAGACAACCATATAGTTTCATCACATTTCTTGAGTTTTGGTAAAAAGGCATTAAGTGCTGACTGACCAAGGCTCTTGCCTGTCTCCTTGTAAGTCTCAATTGACTTATTCAGAGCGTAGTTCCACCACCATCTAGCACAACCAAAATGTTGAGACAACAATGTTTGTTGCTCTGGCGTTGGATAAAGTCGAACCTTGACCGCTTTGTGTCGCATCTTAATGCCTCCTTACTGTATTATACATAAAACAGTAAACAAATCAGGAAGATGGGGGAAAACTCCGTACCTCCGTTTTCCCGCCTTTCATCCCGCCGCTAAATCGAAGCGATTATAGCGGGGGACTTCCCGGCGAAAAGTTAACTTTCAGGGGGCGATAAGTCCCACGCCATATAGCGCTACGCGCTAGGTAACAGCTCATGCACTTGGATTATTACCTAGGTTATCGATAGGGCGGGTTTTGTATCATAGTTAGGGCTTGGGAGAATAAGTAACAAGTAACAAGTAACAAGTAATAAGTAAGAATGAATGCAGCATTTATCCGCTGTTTTGGGCATCTGCATCCCCCAAGGTTACCCGGGTTGATGCCAGGTTTTTGAGCTAAGAGATGC
>JAAHHL010000229.1 GCA_010672185.1 Caldora sp. SIO3E6
ACCGAAACAGCCGTCATCAAATTTCAGAGAACACAAGGTATCACAGTAGATGGGATTGTCGGATCTCAGACCTGGAAATTTTTAGAGGGAAATCAGGGAAATCAGCTATTGGCAAGGAATCAGAATCCGATTAGAGACTATATCCTACCAAGACGTGGTCAAGTAAGGCAATTATAGAAGTTATTAGTTGTTGGTTGTTGGTTGTTTGTTAAAGCAGTGAGACGAAGTCCGGCATAGTGGCGGGCAGCTATCCTTCTGGGGATGGGCTAACCGCCGCCTTCTGAGAAAAACCTCTAGTTCAATGAAGTAACTAGTGCAGTGGGCATGGAAATAACCCACCAGGTTGAGATCGATAGCATCCTTACTATATAAGCATTCTTAATTCTTAATTCTTAATTCCGCGAAGCGGTACTTTTACCTATTGTTGCTCGTTGACAAATTTTCTTAATATTTCTTATTAATACTCAACCCAAGACAAATCCCAGTTAATACTGCTAAACTTATATCTTTCAGATTAGGCATCGCGCTCTTAAATTTTTCAATATTACCTGAGTAAATTTAGGTTTCAGACAATTATGTTTGCCTTGAGCCGAAATTTGACAGTGGCCTACGTCTACAGCAGTACTCAAACAACAGCTGTAACAGCGACAATATAGTTGTTTCTCAATGCCATCGCATACTAAACCAATGGAATTCTTCAGCTGAGGAGTGTCTCAAATTATGATAAAACACCCCATCAGGATGCATACTCAAATTGTTGAAATTCTCTCAGCGGAAGAACTACGCCGCACGATCACCCGGTTAGCATCTCAGGTGATTGAACAAACTGGGGATTTGTCCAAATTGGTGCTGATAGGTATTTATACCAGAGGAGCAACTTTAGCCCAGCAGCTGGGATATCAAATTGAATTGCTCGAACAAGTTGCTGTACCTGTAGGGGCGATAGATGTGACCTTTTACCGAGATGATTTAGATCAAATTGGTGTTCGGACACCTGCAAAAACCCGTATTCCCTGCGATCTGTCCGGTAAAACAGTAATATTAGTCGATGATGTTATTTATAAAGGGCGTACTATTCGTGCGGCTCTGAATGCAGTCACTGAATATGGTAGACCCGAAGTAATTCGCTTACTAGTTCTAGTAGATAGGGGACATCGTGAATTGCCAATTCGTCCAGACTTTACTGGTAAGCAGCTACCAACTGCTACAGAAGAACAGGTGAAAGTATATTTACAGGATGTTGATGGACGTGATGCTGTAGAGTTGATAAAGGTTTTGACCTCTGATTCTTGAAGCAGGAAGGGAGAATTAAATTGTAGCTGTAGATTAAGAAATCAATACAACTGCAACACTCAGTGTCTTTTCCTGAAAAGGTACTGTAGTATACAGCAAATTATTTATCCTGATGAAACCAAAATTTAAGGACATTGTTAGCTGGCAACAAGCGGAAATGCTAATGCAACCAGCTTTGATTCGTATTCTCGACCAAGTTCGTAAGCAGCTTGAGGATACTAAATGGCAATCAAGTTATAAAGATGTTCAGACTCCTATCCCTGGTCATGAACTGTGCTTAGAAAAAAATGATCATTCAGTATCTGTCAATTTGTGGGAGCTTTGTTTCCAAGTCTGTTTTTGTAAGTATACTCCAACACACAGTGAACTAGAGAGTCAAGAAGTGGAGATTGACACTAGCCTAATTGATGAAGCCGGTGAAGTTGATTGGCAGTGTCTTGACGACAAGGCAGAAATTGTAGTGGCGCAACTGTTGGCAGGTTTACCATCTTAGAGAGAATGCAGAATTTAGAATTTAGAATTTAGAATTTAGAATTTAGAATTTAGAATCAATTTCAAAGGGACTTTCCAATACTGACGAAATGCTGGATTTAACGAAAATTGCAAGACAAATTCCTGGTATTAGTCAGCACCTCAAAGGGGAGGCAGTTGCTAGTCGTCAACGTTTGGAACTTGCTCAAAAACTGCTACTACAAACAAACTTGCGACAAGAGGAACTGGTACAAGCTCACCAACAATGGCGCGATCGCTTTAATTTTACCGCAGCAGTGCCAGTGGAACCCCTTGATAGTCGCTATGAGCTGAATGCAGCTCCAGAAAGCCATACGGTTTTTGCCACAGATGGTTCGCAAATTTCCCCTTCTCACCACGAGATTGCTTACTGCTATCTAATCAATGTTGGTCGGGTGATGCTGCACTATGGACAAAGTCTGTATCCCTTGTTAGATAGCTTACCAGAAGTATTTTATCGACCGGAAGACTTGTATGTTTCTCGTCAGTGGGGCATTAGTACAGAAGAGTGGATGGGACACCGACGCACTGCTTCAGAAGTCTCCATGCTGGCAGAAATGGCTTGCCGTTGGGTTCAACCACCAGGAGCTCACTTTCACATTCCCAATCTGGCAATGGTGGATGGTTCTCTCATCTACTGGTTTCTCGATAAGCTCCCAGGAGAGGCACGCGATCGCATTTTACCCTCAATCTTAGCAGCTTGGGAGCAGTTACGTTCAGTGAATGTGCCTCTAGTTGGTTACCTAAGCGCCTCTCGCAGCACTGAAGCTCTCAACTTTTTGCGGTTACAAGCTTGTACCCAACAGAACCATGATTGTATGACTCATTGTAGTAGTATCAAAGACAAATTACCCTGCCAGGTAGTTGATCCTCTGCGAGATCGTTTATTGTGGGGCAATTTGTTAGAACCAGGACAGCGTAGTCCTCTGTTTCGTTCTTCTGTTAAAATTCTTGACTTGTACGAAAACCATCGTATCTATTTTTGCTATGTCCATGTGGGAACAGAAGTTGCCCGGATCGAAGTACCAGAATGGGTAGCTCAAAGCTCATCCTTGCTCAATCAAGCCTTGAGTTTAACCCTGACTCAGGTTAATAAAGGTTATGGTTATCCGATTGCTTTGTCGGAAGCTCATAATCAGGCAGTTGTCCGAGGAGGCGATCGCACTCGCTTCTTTGCTTTGTTAGAACAACAAATGATTCGTGCTGGTTTAAGAAATGTCGGTATATCCTATAAAGAAGCTCGCAAGCGTGGCAGTATTGGTTGAAAATTATAGCACTATGCTTAAAGGGCTAATAGGGAATTGGGAATTGGGAATTGGGAATTGGGAATAGGAATAGTACAGAAACAAATATTTACAAAGTCTACCCAGTTTATCAGATAACTATCAAAAATGTCAAAACTGTTATTGAAACAGTTCCTGCTCCCTATGATAACAATTCCATCACTCTTACTGTTAGTTGGGGGAATATTTGGTATCAACAAGGTTTAGTCAAGCTTATTGCTAATTGAGATAAATGCTTTAAGACACTCAGTACATGATACAAGTCATTTCCTGGATTAAAGAGATCAAAAATTCTGGAGACAGCGTATTGTAATGTCTCTCCTTGAATCAATTTTAGGAATCTAAAGCTGCTGCCATTAAGAATTAAACCATAAGTGGGTTGCTCAGGATGAGGATTAGCTAACATATAGGTTAGTAATTGTGACCTGCCAACTTCTAAGGAAAAAGCAGATTGTTTTGATTCAATGACTATAGCCCAGAATTGGTTGCACAGAGCTAAGACATCAATCTGTCCTTTGATGATTACTCCTTTATCTTCTAAAGAAATTTCGATGGATTTTTCTGACCTGATGCGAAAGGGAGGAAGATAGAAGCCAGCCAAATCTAAAAGAGGAGATAAAACCACCATTTTTACTGTATTCTCTAATAGGGGTGGCTCTTTCAAAAAGTTAGCATAGCTAGACTTGACTCGGTCTAATCTGTGCTTTTCTTCTTCATTTATTTCAGGTATATTATCTTGCCATTCTCTAAAAAATTGGTTATTCTCAATGAACTGAAGACCAAATTTGTCGGTTAATTCTTGTAATGTAATTTGTTTAGCTGGGAGAGTCTGAACCATAATGTATTTTCCGTTATTGCAAATCGTACTGGCGCGGCAAGCTTAAAATTGAGTGCATCAGTTGGGCGAAAACTTCCAACTCAAAAAAAATTGAGCGATTGCTTTCAGCACCCAATACTACTCGGATAAGCTCGAATCCCTCTCCCTCAGTTTTCCTACCTCCCACACCTCCCACACTCCCCACACTCTCTTAATCGAGCAGTATTGTTTCAGCACCAGCAAAGTTGATCGCTTTACCCCTAGTTTTAACCTTGCCGAGCTATTAAACTCAAATTTAAGTCCACGGCAGTTTTGCACCAGGCATGAGAATGATACAATTATATCAGCTGTCCAGGAAAATGCGATCGCACTTCCCACTTCAAAATCTCTCTATCAAGTCATCAAATAGCTCATTAATCTTTTGAGGATCAGATACGAGTGTCCCTCTCTCATCCCGGAAGGTGCGATAGGGGTCACCTTTAAAGGAAAGCCAGTTAAAGCTGGTAACAACAGCAAATTTTGTATCAGATATGAGTATTTTTGCGTGGATATCTCCCAAACGCTCTAGACAAAAATTATCATACTGTTGATGTAATTGTTTTATCGCTTTCTCTGCTTCTTTATCGTAAGTTCTCTTGTCTTCGTCTTCTCCTAATCCGTATCCAATAAAAACTTTCACTCCTCGCTTGAGCAGTTTCTCTAACTGTTGAATTAACCACTTATTAGTAGCATTAGCACGAATCCAAGGAGAAATAATCAAAAGACGTTCTTGGCTATTCTTAAGAGCTTGTTCAAGAAGCGGGCGGTGGTCGTACATTTCTAACCAGCGCATGGGAACTGAATTCAGAAGTGCATTAAGCTGGCTTCGGAATTCCTCTATTTGCTGTTGTGCCTCTTGAAGTTGTTGTTCAAGAATGAGCTTTTCGTCATCATCTTTGCTTTGTTCAATACTGTTTCGAGTTGTCTTGATTTTGGCTTCTATCTTCGCTTGAGTATCAGAAACTTGGTTTTTAACATCTTCAATTTCTTGTAATGGTGCTTGTTCGACAAATTCACGACCTAAAATTTCTTCAGCTAGCTTTTTGGGGGTACTATCCTTAAGATTATTCAGAATATGAAGTTGCTTAGCACCATGAGCACGAGCAAAGGCAGCTTCATGCTCATGGGAGAGCCTACCATCAATGGCAAAAGCGACTTGAACTTCATCACTATCTTTAGCTATATATATCAGTGCTAATGCCGGTTGAAAAAAGCGCTGTCGGCGCTCAATAGCTTTTAAGGCAAGCAGATCTCTCTCTTGCGATCGCCTGGACTTGAGCTTACTCTCAGCTAGGCGAATAATTTGATCTACATCGCTGAGTTGTATCTGAGATAATTCAGGAGGTTTAGCTGGAAATGGTCTAATTTCTATAATTCCCTGGTTTCGTAAATCTCTAGGACGTAGCAAATTTGATTCTAATTGTCCGTACCCGTATACATATCTTAGGAGTCCATCAAAGTTAACCGTAAATGTCCGCTCTTCTGGAACAATAATTTGGGCCTCCCTAAGGGTAATTTCTCCTTTTGTTGTCAACTTCCACTCTTGTATCCGATAGCCTTCAGGAGCAAGAAGGTCAATATTTTGACTTACTCGAAGATCAATCATTGCTTCTCTGAGGATAGATCGTTCTAAGCCCAGAAATCCAGCAATTTCTTCCTCTGCTGATAAACCTGCGTTAATTGCCTTCAAAACATATTCTTCTATCGGAGGAATCGGTTTACGAATTTGAGTCAGAGCTTGAACAGTTATTTTATATACAGGTAAGCCAACCTCCCTACAACTAACTAAGTCAAAGCCAGCTCGATTATCATAGCGACGAGCAACTTCTTCCTGATGCAATTGTTCTGGAGAAATCGAGTCAAATTCCTGGAAATTCATCATTGAGCCTCCTTTAGATCGCAATTTTTTGGGTGGCGCTCAACATAATCCAAAACTCTATGTAGAACATGATTGCCTGAGGTACGACAGAAGTGATGATCTCCAACGATAACTAAACCAACTCGTCCTCTAGATAAAGCCACATTCAGCCGCTCAGAATCCCGTAGAAAACCAATTTTACCCTTTTTGTTGGAACGAGTAACGGAGTAGACAGCAATATCTGCTTCACGTCCTTGAAATGCATCTACAGTATTGCACTCAACTGTCACAGATTTCCAGTTATCCAATTCCGAAGCTAGGTAACGGTTCAGCAATTTTAGCTGTGCGGAGTATCCTGTTAAAACAGCAATACTATAGTTCTTCTGAGCGTTTATTGCCATCTGATTAAACTGTTCAAGAAGTTCAACAATAACCTTAACTTCACAAGGGTTGTTATAGCTAGGATTAACATACTGTTCCCGACGATTATTCAGTTTGGTTGTAGTTAACCAAGTAACTGGTTTTCGTATAACGCTGTCAAGATTGGCATCTAAATCAGTTCTAGCACTTTCGATCTGACCCTCATAAAAGCACTCACTAACCAAATCGCCAATAGGTTCAACCATACGATGCTGGATAGTCAAGATCTTGCGGTTGGCTTCGGGAAGAGTTTTAAGGAGATAATCAAATAAGGTTTCTTTGATATCATCTGGCTCTAAATCATATTTACTGAGAAAATCCCGATCTCTGCTGGCTTCATCCAAAAAAGGTGGTAGTTGTTTGGGATCACCAACCAGAATCCACCGCCGCGATTGTGCTAAGGGAACTAACACTTCCGTCGCCGTCGCCTTTGATGCTTCATCGACAATACACAAGTCAAACTCAATATCCTGAATATCCTTAGGAATGCCGATACAGGTTCCCGCCACAACTTGCGATCGCTTAATTAAAGGAGTAGTGAAAGTATCATTGCGACCAAACTGCTCAAACCATTGTGTCTGAATACTGAGCAGTTGTTGCAGCATCTTTGCCTCAGAACTCTTGGAGTCATCGATCAACATGCTGGCATAACCATCTAGATCCTCAACTGACATTCTTAATAATTCATCCTCTGCAATTTTACTGAGCTCGTGTAAGCTTTTAGCTGTTTCTTTTTGAGTATCACGAGCCTGTTTTGACTGCTGACGCAAACGGTCAATTTCTTCTTCGATACTTTGGCATTCTTCTAATCTGTCCTTTGGTATATTTTTGGTTACCAGTGTCTTTTTCTTTTCTGCATCATAGGCAGTGGGACAAATCTCATCCAAATCTTGCTGCCAAATTTCAATTTCTTCCCTGAGAGTCTTAAGTTTAATTGCTGTATTCTTCAATTCTTGAAACAGACTTGCCATGGCGCTGTCATTGGGAGCAATACCCCTTTGGGATGACCAATCAGCAATAAACTGCTGTCCCCTAGTCACAACTTCTTCTCTCCACTGATTCATCTGCTCATCTAGCAAGAGTAAGTGAACTTTTTCTGATACCCGTTCGTGGTTGCCAATGCGCACCAATTTTAAATGGGGATTTTCCGCTTGAATCCTTTCTAAGGCATTATCTAGTGCTACATGGGTTTGTGAACTAAGCAGAATTCGCACCTGAGGATTTTGCTGGATAGTTTGGAGAATAACTTCTGTAATAAATGTGGTTTTACCTGTACCTGGTGGCCCTTGGACAATCAGAAAATCTTTGGTTGAAAGTGCAGCTTTAACCACCTCCTGTTGTGAGGGATTGAGTTGCTGAGTAAACTCTATATTTTCGTCTAACTTTGGAGGACGGACTTCTTGTTGGTTAATCAGTAAATTCCGCAAATCTGCACGAACTGCACGGTCAAATCGCACTGCATCTACAGCTGCTTTTTGTCGATTGAGGGCAACCTCAGCCGCACGAATATCAAAACTTAGCTTTCCAGATTTTGGTAATCTCTCAGGAGTTCCATATCTAATATAGAAGGTTAATTGATCATCTTTTATGTCCTCAATCTCTCCACCAAGTACACCATATCCTTTAGAGTTAGTTACACGACGAGGTTGTCCAATGATGTCGTCATCAGGAAGAGATTCAACTTCAAAGACAACACGGTTACTATTGTACCTAAAACTCTTATACTGAATCGGTGTCTCACGCTTTTCTTCCCAATCTTTCTTAGCTCTGAGAATATCACCCCAAATGCGAAATAACCGCTGCTTTTGTTCCTCTTCTGCTTGTTCTCGTAGATTCGCTTCATGCTCTATAACTGCGTCTTGTAGTTGCTGAATAACTTCTCTTGCTTCAGATTCATTCAGTGGCCTTCCAATTTTGAACTCATAGGGTAAAGTCCAAGCACGCTCTCGACGCTGTTCGAGGAGTGAGGGGAAAGAAGACCAAGCATTAAAAATAATTAGGCAATTTCGCCGGTTTTCATCTACCTTGACGTGATAGCGATAGGAAACGCCGTAAATTTCATAGTGATCTTCCCTATTGGGATCATCAAGAGTTTTGTCTTTAAGGTTATAAGGACGAATCCCACTGCCACATTCATCATTAAGATCCCTAAGAATTGTATTCTCAGTTTCAACTTGGGAATCAATCCCCAGCTCATTTTGAAGTCGATGTAAGCATTTTGGTATCAGCTTAAGGTAGCAAGCACTTTTCTTCCCTTGTCCACCTTTGGCTTGCTTTCCCTGAATAGCTTGGAGTTGTGCTAGGAGAACTTCTGCATTTGCCGGACGTTCTGCCGG
>JAAHHL010000023.1 GCA_010672185.1 Caldora sp. SIO3E6
TGGGAACTAAAAGACGCCCTTTCCCAACTGCAGGAGCACGGGTTTGATAAACTATATAACTAGGCTCAGTTGCTTGCCCTACCTTATTAGTTTCACCACCGAGTTTGTCCGCTTCAGCGCGAATAATATCAGCACGGGTAATTATTCCTACCAGCTTATCTTCTTCCGTCACTGGCAATCGACTCAATTGATAACGGTTGAGTAGATAGAGAACATGACTCAAAGAGTCAGTAGGTTTGACCGTTATCGGTTTTGGAGTCATGATTTGTGCAAGGGTTACCTCTCTCCACCAGGAATGAGAGTTGGGAGATTGGCGAAAGGTTGACCTTTGCAAACCGTTTTCTCTCCCAGAAAAAGTATCATTCTGTTCTGCCAAAGCCAACCCACGAGTTTCAGCTTCTTCCAAGATTTCAGCCAGACTGTTAGGAGCAAATTTCCCTACAGCGAGGTTTCCTTCCCCAGTTTTTAGTCCCCAGTCTCTAGTTTTGTGGTGGAGTGCCTCGGCAAGATCTGTTTGGGTGATAATACCTACCAACTGTCGATTATCTACCACAGGAAAGCCACGATGATGAGAGTTGCTAAAAGCCTGCACTGCTTCTTTTAAGTTCATTTGACTGGGCAAGGTTTCTACTCGCCGCTGCATTAAGTCTGATGCAGTTAACCCTGCTAATGAATCCTGTTCGGCTCTTGAGGCTGGCAAGCTGTAGCCTCTCCACTCCAAAAGTTGCTGATAAAGGGAACCTTTTGCCAACTTATTGGCAATTAGGTAGGAAACCACAGAAGAAATCATTAAAGGCAACACCAGATTAAAATCGGTTGTCATCTCAAACACGATGACAATTGCCGTAATTGGGACTTTGGAGACAGCGCTAAAAAATGCTCCCATTCCTGCCAAAGCATAAGTAGTGGTATGATCTTTTAGCAGTACATAAAACTCACCTATTCCTACCAAGTAACCTAGAGCAGCGCCTAAGACTAAAGAAGGGTGAAACAAACCTCCCGGCGCACCAGAACCATAGGAAACCAGGGTAAGAATAAAGTAGGCAACAAAAACAAGGCTGATAAATTCCCAATTGGCATCCCCAGTAATCAAAAACTCCCGCAAGCCACTGTTGTTGCGGAAATTTTCGGGCAGTAGAGCCACTACAAAGCCACAAATCATCGCTGCTAGGCCAATTTTCAGTGGTAAACTGAGCTTTAGGCGTTGGTAAAAATTAAGACTAGTGAGAATTCCCTGATGAAATACAGCTCCTAGTAAGCCAGCTAGGATACCCAACAACAAATAGAAAGGAATTTCTGGTGCAGTGAAGCTACTATTAGAAAGGGCAACTTGTTCCAAATTTAGCTCCAAACTGCGTCCCCCCAATAGCCTGGAAATAACAGCACCGATAAAGCAAGCTAGAATTGCTGTTGCTAGGGTTATTTGAGAGAGGTCTTGCAACAATTCTTCCAGAATGAACATAATCCCAGCAAGGGGAGCATTAAAACCAGCAGCTAACCCAGCACCAGCACCAGCGGCAATCATCTGACGGCGATGTTCTGGAGAAGTAGGAACCCAACGACTAAATTGCGCTGCCAAAGCGGCTCCAATATGTACCGTTGGCCCTTGCCTGCCTAAGGTTAAACCTGCTGCCATGGACAAAATGCTGCTCAACAACTTGACCAAAGCCAGCCTTAAATTGAGGAGAATAGGAAACTGAGCAAGAGCACCTTTAATTTGAGGAACACCACTACCGGTTGCTTCTATTGCCAGATTCTCAATAATTAACCCAGATAGTAATCCTAGAAAAAAACCAAAAGCCGGTAAGACCAAAATCGCCGGTAGTATTTCAGAAGCTTGAACTCGCCACGATCCTAACCAGTTGACACTTTGCTTAAGTAAAACAGCTGATAGTCCTGATACTACACCAATCAAACAAGCTTCAGCGATCGCACTTTGTACAGCAGAGGATCTAATTACAAGGCGTCGCCTGAGCATGAGCCATTGCCGAAGATAATTTAGCATTGGTCATTTGGGAATTGGGAATTGGGAATTGGGAATTGGGAATTGGGAATTGGGAATTGGGAATTGGGAATTGGGAATTGGGAATTGGGAATTGGGAATTGAGAATTGAGAATTGAGAATTGAGAATTGGTAAAAACAACAAATGACTAATGACCAATGACAAACAACTAATGACCAATGACAAACAACAAACAACAAATGACTAATGACCAATGACAAACAACTAATGACCAATGACAAACAACCAACAACCAACAACCAACAACCAACAACAAACAACAAACAACCAACAACCAACAACAAACAACAATTAACTAGATGTTACAGATAACCCTTCCACAATGAGGGAGGGAGTATAGCAAGGTCCATTCCAATCAGCGTCGTCCCCTATTGCGACTAACTGCTTCAGGGCAGTATAAACATTACCAGCAACCATAGTGTCCTTTACTCGACCTATAATTTTTCCTTTATGTACCCGGTAGCCTAATTCAACGTTAACGGAAAAGTCTCCCGATATTCCAGCACCACCTCCTAACATTTGGTCTACCACTAGTCCTTGATCCAACTGTCCGATTAATTGATCAAGGGAACCCTTACCTGGTTGAATCAGCAAATTAACCAAACCAGGAGTCGGATAACTCCCCATACTAGGACGAAAACCATTACCGGTGGTGCTAGTACCGAGCAATCTGCCCGTAGTGCGATCGCAATAAAATTGCTGCAATATCCCTTCTCTAATTAATAATAGGGTTTGAGTAGGAGTACCTTCATCGTCAAAAGGACAGCTATAGGGACCAGTATCCGGTTTTTGAGAGAGAGTTAGCTCATCGGACATTACCGATTGACTAAGGTATTCACTCCAAGGTGAGGTTCCTTCTAGTACTCGTTTGCCATTCAAAGCGGCCTGCACAGTATCCCAGAGTAAATCAGCAGCCTTGGCTGTCAGCAAAACTGGTATTCGACCCGCAGGCAGGGAAATGTTTTCTGTTGCCCAGCTCAGACGTTGTAAAATATTTTGGACAACTCTATCACTGGTAAGGCTACTGCGTTGAGTCTGACCATCGTAAACTGATAAAAAGTTGTCTCCCCGCACCCACTCTACATCTAGTGAGCAACTAAGGGTAGTATCGGTATAGTGGCAATCTAGCCCTTGAGAGTTAATCAAGCGCGTGGTTTCTGATTCACATTCTAACTGTGCTTCACAGAGGACTTCTGGGTAGGCATCCCTAATCTGAGCGATCGCTTCTTTACCGATGGCGATCAACTTTTCTACAGGTACATTATCCCCCAAATCAGGATAGTTTTCCTTTCTCCCCACCGCCAGTTCTACAGATTCTGGTTCATTAAACTGACAAATCGAGAGCGCTCGATCTACTAAATCTTGTGGTTTCGCGGCTCCATAGGCAACCGCTAATCCTGGGCGTCCTTCACACCATAACCGCAATGCTATGCCTTCTGATTGGTTACTTTCAAGCTGTTTGAGTCGATTAGCTTCAAAAAATACTGGTTGAGAGTGCAACTGCGACTGATAAACTTCAGCATATTGCGCTCCTGATTTAGCAGCTAGCTCTAAAAGCTGTTGAGCCTGTGGCAAATCCTTAAAACTCATGATTTGTTATTTGTTATTTGTTGTTGGTTGTTTGTCATTTGTTATTTGTCATTTGTTATTTGTTATTTGTTATTTGTCATTTGTTGTTTGTACCAATTCCCAATTCCCAATTCCCTATTCCCTATTCCCAATTCCCTATTCCCTATTCCCAACTTCTTGCAACAGCCAAAATCCAGCAAAGGTTTCGGAAGTAGGATTCGATTGTACAGCCAGAAAATGTACTTGCTGAGCTTTCTGTTTTGCTGACTCAAACCCTTGGGCTTCTGCTATGGTTTTAGAGTCCTTGATACTAGCTAAAATCCAGCTTTCACTAGCTCCCGTTTCTAGCAATACTCTGGGAGGCTTGCCACTGTCCAATTTCACAAACGCTAATTCTAAACCTGACATCCAACCAGCCAGAGGACAGGAGGCAGGAGGCAGAAGGCAGGAGGAAGGAGGAAGGAGGCAGGAGGCAGGAGGCAGAAGGCAGAAGGCAGGAGGCAGAAGGCAGAAGGCAGGAGGCAGGAGGCAGTCCCGATGAAAAAATTTTTTCACCACCATGTATGAAAGTACCTCTCTCCGCGTCCCCGCCTCCCCGCGTCTCTTTCAAGTCAGGAGGTATGAGAGTAGGCTATTCCCAATTCCCAATTCCCAATTCCCAATTCCCAATTCCCAATTCCCAATTTCCCAGGCAATTTGGAATAAATTATTCATTTTCACGAAGTTAATGATGTAGGCAGGTTAGCTTAAGAAATGAGTCGTTGAGGAAGGAAATATAAAATTATGACCCCCCATGATCTATTCATGTTAGTCTTGCTACTGAGTCCTGGTCTATTACTATCGGTACTTATTATGGCTACCTTCGCAGCAGGTGGTTAAATAAAGGAAAGGGAATTAAATCCCCGACTTCTTGGTTAAAGAAAGTGGATTAACTAGATAAACCCGAAGAAGAAGTCGGGGATTTTAGTTGTGATAGCCAAGAAGGTTTTTATTCTGACTCTTCAAAACTCCCTTTCTATGTCAACCTACTAAAAAGTACAAAAACACCGCATTCCAGATAACAATGGTGATAATTGCCAACATCTTTAAGGTTCTAGAACGTGCTAGATTAACTAAGGCTGACTCCCAAAGTACTTCTCCGAGAATGATCTGTTCTAATTCCTGACGGCTGCGATGTGCCTCATACCAAAACCAGCACCAGAATAAAAATAATAAGACAATCGGCATTACTACAAACGGCAAAGCGAGCCATGTATCTAGATCTCCAGAGAAAGCTCCAAATAGGAAATGGGGGATGGACACGCTGTACCAGACAGAGTACCAAAAAAGTAAGAAGGCGATGACGAAGGGATGCAACCCCATAGTAATGCGAATCTGGGTTCCTGCTGATGACGAATCAAATCTTCCCCGAATATTAGGTAAAAACGAGTTGCGGTAGTTAATAATGCGACGGATCTCAAATCCAGAACTTGAGATAGTGCCTTCATAGGGAGCATGATTGTCAGAAAAGTTCCATCGAATTACTTTAGGTGCTTCGATGTGAGCTTTTAGTTGCCTAATAACCTCTGGAAGGGATTTGTGGGATTGAATAGTAAAGGTATCGCGGGGTAAAAGTTGCATAGTCGGCTACTCCTCCAATCAGTATGGGACTGATGAGATTTTCTAGCTACTCTTTTAACTACACACCGGAATGAGGATTTTTCGTATTGAACTCGATCTATAGCAATTGTCATACCTGTGAGGTACATCTGGTATCCCCCTGGGAAAGCATCCCCCTAAATCCCCCTTGGAAAGCATCCCCCTAAATCCCCCTTGGGAAAGCATCCCCCTAAATCCCCCTTGGAAAGGGGGACTTTGAGGTCGAATACTGTAAGCTTATACGTAACCAATTTTTAAACAACGAATGACAAACAACAAACAACAAACAACAAACAACGAATGACAAACAACAAACAACAAACAACAAACAACAATTAACGCTTCATCGCTCGTTCCATATCTCGCTGATCCTGACGCTTCTTCAGAGTTTCTCGTTTGTCATGGAGTTTTTTCCCTTTAGCAAGACCAATTACTACCTTAACCAAGCCTCGCTTGAGGTACATCTTCAAAGGAACCAAAGTTAAACCCTGCTGCTCTACCTTACCAATCAGCTTACGAATTTCCTTTTTGTGCAGCAATAGTCGGCGGGTGCGACGGGGCTCATGATTAAAATAATCGCTACTTTTGAGGAAAGGAGAAATATGCACATTGAGTAGCCAAGCTTCGCTACCACGAATCAGGGCATAGCCATCTCTTAGATTAACTTTACCCTCACGAATTGACTTAACCTCTGTTCCCTTTAACTCAATCCCTGCCTCATAAGTCTCTAAAACTTCGTAGCGGAAACGAGCTTGTCTATTATCACTAATTACTTTGTAACTTTCACCCTTGTCGCTCATAATTGGGAATTGAGAATTGGGAATCGGGAATTGGGAATCGGGAATTGGGAATTGGGAATTGGGAATTGGGAATTGGGAATTGGGAATTGGGAATTGGGAATTGGGAATTGGGAATTGGGAATTGGGAATTGGGAATTGGGAATTGGGAATTGTTGTTTGTTCTTTGTTGTTCGGGAATTGGGGATGTCTCTCTTGTCTCCTTATCTCCCTTGTCTCCCTCGTCTCCCTTGTCTCCCTTGTCTCCCCTATCTCCCTTGTCTCCCCTATCTCAAATCTCCTCCTGTTTACCAGTATTGCCGTTACCTGGAGAGGAATTGTAGAGAGCGTCTAATTGTTGACGAGCATCTTCAACGGTTAATGAGCGCATGACTAAAAGAGGTTCGTTAATTGGTTTACCAGTTTCATCCAACAATTCTGGATGCAACAGAGAGTTGGATCTAGAGCTAGAATCTTTCGCTGCTGGCTTTCTGGCTTTTGAGTAATGACGCTGAGAGTCCATACTCAAGGTAAACAGGTTCCGAATTAAATTGGTGACTGCGAGAAAGGCGATGGCGGTAAAGGCTATCAGATAAATTAGGTGTAACATCTCACTCTCCTAGGGGCTAAATAACTTTGATTGTTAAGTTTCTTTTCTAGATTGTGAACAGAAATAGTTTTTCTATCCGTTGGTTAATTTAGCTTATCAAATTTGTTCCTCTCCTGAGTTTGGTAACTCTGTTGGCTCTGACTTCAAAGAGCGCCACTGCATTGCCACTTGCCAGCAATCGCTGACTAACTGATGCCAGGGCATTAGAGTAGCTACTTCCAGACCAACTTGTCTACCCGTTGCTTGAAAGAGCATCTGAGCTGTGCTGACTTCCTGCTGAGCATGTTTAACCCTTGCCAGTAGTTCAGTTTGCTCCTGTTGGCTCAAAAAGGTGATCTCTTCTGATTCTAGTAAAGAACGCGATCGCGAAAACCAATATTGAAAATCGTCGAGTAAAGGTGGTAGTAGGTTCTGGAGTAATTCTTTTTCTGAGGGTTGGGGTTGGGACATTAGATCTTTAAAATTAGATTATTTTGCTTAATATTCATTTTAACTCTTTTTACATTTCTTCATAAAAAGTTGCAATATTTTTAATAAAAAAAAGAATAGGTAAGTTTCGACACACTGACCGCTCAAAGCCACACAACCTCTGTATCATGGAAGTAGGGAGAATAAAACCTAGACAACCGACCGAAGGATACAGTTGCCGATGTCTAACGCCTTACCGAACGAGCAGCCAGAGAAAATTGATCTGCCCCGCACTAGTGAGTCTGAGTCATTAAAAAAGATTCGTCACACTACCTCCCATGTCATGGCAATGGCGGTGCAGAAGCTCTTTCCAGAGGCACAGGTGACTATTGGTCCTTGGATTGAGAATGGTTTTTATTACGACTTCGACAAGCCAGAGCCATTTACCGATCAAGACCTGAAGGCCATTAAAAAAGAGATGGTCAAAATCCTCAAGCGCAAGTTACCTCTAATTCGAGAAGAGGTAAGTCGGAGGAAGCACAACGCCGCATTCAGGAAATCAATGAACCTTACAAGCTAGAAATCCTCGAAGATCTCGAAGACCCGATTACGATTTATTACCTAGG
>JAAHHL010000230.1 GCA_010672185.1 Caldora sp. SIO3E6
ACCTATTCCATTATGTAAAAGAATACCAACAAACAACACGAAAGTCAAAGTAATAGACTTTCTTGGAGGTCGCTATCGCATCGCAACAGGCTTAATCCAAGACTAAGACAGGCTAGAAGCCTGTTCCACCAATTCCCAATTCCCAATTCCCAATTCCCAATTCACAATCCATTGCCGATTAAAATAAAAGGAGCCCAGTAAAAAGGATGATTGAGACGATTCACTACCTCAGGCTGGAGTTCATCGCTAACCTGTCGTGCAACAATGGAACCTCTTTGCTCTCCCACCGCTGTATAATCACCAGTAATGAGAGCAATTTGTGCTTGTCTTAAGGCTTCGGCTTTGGTCTGGTTACCTTGCAATACTCCATAAAAAGCATTCATCAGCGCTTGAGTACCCCCATCATCCACAGTCCATAAAGACGCGATCGCGGCTCTAGCTCCTGCTCTCTGCATCTGGTAACCTAATCCTAGAATTTCTGCTCCTGTACCTAAATTGCCCCCAAGTCCGGTTTGACAGGCGGAAAGCACCACTAAATCCACATTATTCAGATTCCAGTTGCGAACATCGGCAATAGTTACGGGAGTGCCATCACCAAAGAGAATAAAGGATTCTTCCGGTCTCCCCGCTACGATCGCTCCGTGGGTGGCAAAATGTAAGATAGTATGATCTCCCATTTGGGGTTTGGTGTCTTGGGGATTGAAGGCATCATTGAACAGTTGAGTAGTATCGGGAATCGTTTCCGCTAAGGTTTTTACTTCCACTCCTGCATAGGGTAAACCACCAAAGTTAAACCTTTCTTTAGCGATCGTGACACTATGGCTTCCTGTAGTAAAGGCTCCTGCTAAAATCTTCAGTTGAGAAGTCGGTTGGCTACCGAGGTCGGTCAGGGAAGCAGCAGTGATATTATTAATACGATAGCGTTGGACTAGCCATTGTTGGCCATCGTATAAAGCAGCTAAGGGAATGTAGCGCAATTGTCCATCCGGTGCATAAATTAGGGTTTCGGCTTGTGCTGCTTCGAGGTCTTTTTCTAGGGGTTTAATCAACCAGTTGTAGAGTTGCTCTGCCGGTGGTTGAGCATCAGTGCCAGGATTGTTTAAGGCTTGGCGGAAGCTGACAATTGCCTGATTGAGTTGGTCTTTAGTAACGGAGACAGTGCGACGAATCGGGGGAGAATCTGGGGTAGTGAGAACCAGTTCCAGGCGGTCTTCTAGAATAAGAGGATAGAGGAGAACCGCATTCTGTTGCAAATCCCTCAGGTTGTCTTGGATACTGAGTAAGTCTTCCAAATCGTCTACCAAATCTGGTTTACGGGTTTTGGGAGTGAGTTGGGTAATCAGTGCTTCTACCTCTGGACTCTCGATAAAATAATTGAAATCGGCGATAATTTGCTCTTGAGCATTGACTAGTTGAACCAGACGCTGTTCTTCTTGAGGAGTGCGGTTGCCTTGTTGTCGCAGTTGATTAAGTTCTTTACCAATCGCGATCGCTTGGTCTAAGATATCTGCTAAACCGTCCTGAATCTGCTCCTCTGGCTTTAAATTAGGCACACCTTGGGCGGTTGTTTCATTGCCTCGGACATTACGCAAATAATCTTCCAACTCTTGAACTTTCAGTAAATCCAGGACTTGTTGTGCTTCCAGGATGCGGTTTTGTTGTAGTAATAAGTCCGCTAGATGGCGATAATCCTTAGCAATGGTGGCAGTGTAGGATTGTTGTTGTGCTGGGGGAAGTTCCTTGATACTTTCCCGAATCCCTTCTCTGACATTAACCGATTGCTTGAAAAACACAATAGCTAATTCCGGTTGCTGCTGTTGCTCTAGCAAATAACCAATATTACTCAGATTTTCCCCTTCTGTGGCTCTATTTCCTACTTCTTGGCTGATAACTAAGGCTTGCTGGTAATACTCCAAAGCTCTGTCATACTGCTCCAAATGGTAGTAAGCTTCTCCTATATTGTCGAGAATTGCTCCTTCTCCCCACCTGCCTCCCAGGAGTTTTTGAATAGTTAAGGCTTGCTGATAATATTCTAAGGCTAATTCGTATTTACCCTGTTCCCGGTAAACTTGTCCAATATTATTCAAAGTTGCCCCTTCGAGCAATTTTTTGTCGTAGTTAATGCTTTTGAGGATAGTTAAGGCTTGTTGATAGGAGTCCAAAGCTAATTCGTACTGCTCTAGAGCTAAGTTAACACTACCAATCCCATTGAGAATCCTCACCTTCCCTGTCTGATTACCACCAGCTAAGGCTGAAGCTTGTTGATAAAATTCTAAAGCTTGGGGGTAATCTCCCAAACTGCTGTAAACTTGTCCAATATTGAAGTGAATTGCTCCGGTATTCTCGAACCCTTGCTTGGGAATCCCTAAAGCTTGCTGGAGGAAATCTAGGGCTAACTTATACTCTCCCAGGCTTTTATAAACCAGTCCCATTTGATTAAGACTCTTCCACTCCTGACTCTCATCTCCCAGTTCCCTGGCAATTATTAAAGCTTGCTGTAACTCCTCTAAAGCTGGTTGGTATTGACCCCGCTTAGACAACTGCATTCCTTTTTGATAGAGTTGAACTGCCTGTGCTCTTTTCTCTGCATTGGGAGACCTTGGCAAAATCAAAGGTTCAAGATTTAAGGTAATTGATAAACCGGGTGTATTGACACCAAGTTCTGACCAAATTGTCGCAGCTTGCTGATAGTAATCTGCTGCTTGCTGAGATTTTCCGAGGTGATCGTAAACTACCCCAAGATTATTCAGGACTACTGCTTCTCCATTTTGATCCCCGACTTCCTGCACAATGGCTAAAGCTTGCTGGTAAGTATCCAGTGCCTGGTGATACTTTCCTTGCTGCTCGTAAATCCCGCCAATATTATTAAGGGTTACTCCCTCTCCTACTCTATCATTAATTTCTTGAGCCGACGCTAAAGCTTTTTCGTAGGATAGAAGTGCCTGGGGATACTCTTCTAACTCGTAGTAAACTAATCCTATATTATTGAGAGACCCTCCCTGACCAAAATGGACAAATAAAATACCCATCTCCTGTGCCTGTTGGAAGTAATCCAGCGCCTGTTGATACTCTCCCATATGGCGGGAAACTACTCCCATTTGGTTAAGGATAATCCATTGCTCATCTTGATCTTCAACTCGTTGATAAATTGCCAAAGCTTGCTGGAAGTAATCCCAAGCTTCCTGATACTTGCCTAACTCCTGAGCAACTAAGCCTGTATTGTAGAAAAGCCTTGCACCCCTCGCATAGGAAGGGGGTATATCTTCCTCAGGGCAACTGCTCAACTCCCGTTCAATTGCCGCAGCTTGCTGGTAGTTAGCAAATGCTTGGGGATAATCCTCCCAACGTTGATAAATTTTGCCGATTCCTGTTAAAGTTATCCTTTGCCAAGCGCGATCGCTACAAGTCCCATTGTCTTCCTGTCGAATTACCACAGCTTGCTGGTAATAATCCAGTGCCTGTTGATAGTCTCCCAGCTTGTCGTAAATACTCCCAATGCGGTTAAGAGTTACTCTCGCACCTGCATCATCTCTTATTTCCCGTTGAACTAATAAGGCTCGCTGATAGTAATCCAAAGCCTGCTGATATTCATTCCTGCTGTGGTAAACTCTCCCAATTTGCTGAAGAGTTGCCCCAACACCAACCTTATCGCCAATTTCTTGGTAAATTACTAAGGCTTCCTCAAATTTTCCCAGTGCTTCCCCAAACCTAATTTTATCATAAAATTCTATCCCTTCTGCCAGCAAGCGATCGGCTTCTGGTTTTTGGTTTTGAGTGGTCTGCGTTTGAGTTATAATCGGTAAGTCCTGGGCAGCAATAGGCAACAGGGAAGAGCTTACTACCAATAGGGGGGTCGCAGCAGTAAGGATAAGGTATTTAATATAAGAACGCATGGGAAAAAAAGTAATGAGTAATGAGTAATGAGTAATGAGTAAGTAGAAATAACCATTCTTATTTTAGATATCTGCATATAGCAGAGAAGTTACGCAATAATTGACATAACCGTCTTATATCTCTCAATAGGTAGAGCAGGTATACCGACTCACCCTTCATGTCCTACCCTTCGGGAACTCTTAGGAGTATGTGTCTTTGTGGTGTACTTGTATAATTAACCATGAAGGCATGTAGTAGATAAAGTTGAGAGCATTGTATGAGTGTTTCAGAAATCAAAGAAGCGGTAATGAAGCTTTCTACGGGAGAGTTGACCGAGTTGGCTAAATGGCTTGATGAATTCTATGAATCTCTATGGGACAAGCAAATTGAAGAAGATTTTGAATCTGGCAAGCTAGATCATCTCGTTCAACAAGCAAGACAAGAATTCAGAGAAGGAAAGTGCCAGGAAATTTAAAGCATTTCACCACTACGCAGTTTTGGGAATACTATCGTCAGTTACCACAGGAAATTAGAGAATTAGCAGATAGGAATTATGAGTTGCTCAAGCAAGATCCCAAACACCCATCTCTGCACTTCAAAAAGATTAAAAGTTTATGGTCGGTAAGAGTAGGTAAAAATTATAGAGCTTTAGGTTCTGATGAACCAGAGGGAGTTCTATGGTTTTGGATCGGTCCGCACAGTAAATACGATAATATCTTAAAGCAAATCTAGTAAAGGTAGAAGATATTGTTGGGTTTCATACTTCAACTCAACCTACGGGGATGCGATCGCAGTATCACTGAAAGCTATGGCATCCAAGATTCGTCGTGCCTGGTCTTGTATTTCAGAGTTATTCGTTGGCATGGAAACATCGAAGCTATTTGCACAGATGTCATGCTCCCACAGATGCTGTGATGATCTCCAACTTTTCGCGATCGCTAGAGCGTCGATTCAGTAATCATAAAATCGAGTGTGCGGAGGAGCTGGGGAGCTGGGGAGCTGGGGAGCAGAGGAGCGGAGGAGCGGAGGAGCTGGGGAGCTGGGAAGAGCTGAAAGTATTGATTTTTCGTTTCTCAATTTGTCAACTTTTATTACTGAATCGGTGTTCTAGACAATCCTACCAGACAAATCATTTTGTAGCAGCCAGACATTTTCTGTCGCTGCACATTTTCCTTTAAATCCACCAGGAACATTGGTGCTTACTATAAGAGTTAAATCATAATTATCCCCATAGTGTTGATTTAATTCCTCGTTACTAATGGAAAAAGGAGGGCCTGCCATTAAGTTTTGGTCATACTCATAAGTAACTAGCAACTGTGGTGCTTTATCTGTAATCTCCTTTAAGTGAGCTGTGTAGCGATGGCGAATTTCTTCCGGCAGTGCTACCAAAGCTGCTCTGTCATAAATTGCTTCAACTGAACCAAGCATCTCACCAGACAAAGCAAAAATATCACCAACAAATATATCGATATTTTCTGCACTGTAGTGCTTTAGATCACCAACTTCTGATATTTTTGGCTCCACCCCAAGCTCCACAAATAATTGCTCAATAGCCATTTCGACCAATTCAGCTCCAGCAACACGATAACCCTGAGCAAGTAGCCAAGCAATATCAAGGGTTTTACCGCATAATGGCACAAATACACGACTGCCTTTTCCCAAAGAAAGCTCTGGAAAATATTTAACCAGTACAGGGTTTGCTTCACTTCTGTGGAAACCAATATTATTGTTTTGCCACTTTTGCAGCCAAAAATTTTTATCCATATTTATTCCTCTAACACTTCAGGGAGTATTGCCTGAGATTACTATTTATTTAATTAACCACAAAGACACGAAGAGCACAAAGATTAGTAGTTGAGAGACGTTGTCGTAATCCACGGGGAATCACTGATTTAATGTACCCATCCAATTGACAATGTCAGTAACTGCTATTCTTGTTCCTTATAATGCAAGGTTTTCCGAATATAATTTTAGGATTAATGCTAATATGTTCTATACTCACTTGTGTTATGTTCATTGGCTATCATGTCTTTGTGATTTACTTATATATAATCTTTATCTTCCATCCAATCAGGTTCGATTTCGCCAAAGTAAATAGTATCTAGTTGGTTAATCTCAACTTCAACATCATCCACCTCAATATCTGCCCCAATCTTGTCCAAATTTTTTATAAAATACACTAAAATATTTACATCCAGATTGGCCTGAGTGGTTACGCTATTGCTTCCCAGACTAACCTCATCTTTGTCTATAGAGTCGTAGACCGAAAATGAAAAGTCACATGCAATATTTACATCCATTATTAATTTTGATTTAGCCACCAAGCAATTATCATCAAATTCAACTGGTATAAATATTAAATTTGGAGACTCAAAGACTTTTTAAGTTGATTTCGTGATTCTTTTGCTTTGTTCTCAAGATGTAACAAGATCTCCTGCTTCACTACTTCGGAAATAATTAGCCTTGTAGAACTATCTTGAAATTGCCTCAATTGCTTAAGTAAACCTGCCTCTAATCTCAAGTGTTGTGCGACAAAAATTGAAGTGTCTAGAGTGATAGCTCTAATCCTCCCTTCTCTCGCATCTTTTTTGAGTTTTTCTAGTTCACTCCGCTCCAACTCGTCCATCGCTAAAACTCAAATAACCCTGGTTAGGTTTACTAATCAAATTTTAGCTTAACAGGAGTAAGTCTAGGGATAAGCTGATCAGGAAAATCCAAGTAACGTTGACTCGCTTCGGGAGCATCCCATTTCAGCGAGTTGGCTCCTTAAAGATAGCTGAAACCCTTGCCGTGTCGTTTTTTGGGTAATGTTTTTTCCAAAATGGGATGCTCCCCTCGCTTCTGCTCATGTCCTGGACGTTTGGCTTGAGAGAGGTCTAGGAACTCGGTAATGTCCTCTCCACGATCAAATTTGGCATCAAATTCTGTTGCTTTCATAAAAGGATACCTCTTGTTTTCGCGATCGCCGGACTGAAATAATCCGTACTACCCTGTGATGCAGTTGAAGGCGATCGCTAAATACGTGAACTTCATCCAATAGTAAAGTAGTTTGGGCTATCTGGATTGTCAGATTCAAGGACTTGGATGCGGAACTCAGGTGCTTTGGGGAGTTTGTTAATTGCTTGTTGTATCGCTCACCCAACCCAATGCATCACAAGCTATAATTGTCGAAATCTTCTTTTTATGGAGCAATCATTGTGGTTCAGCGAACAGAACACTGTTATATTATCAAAAATGAGCAAATATTGAATGGCGAACCAATTATCAAGGGAACTCGTACAGCCGTCAGGGCAATCGTAGAAATGTGGCGCATTGGTGTTTCCCCTGAGGAAATTCCTCAACGTTTGCCACATCTTAGCTTATCACAAGTCTTTGATGCACTTAGTTATTATCTAGATCATCAGACAGAAATTAATGAGTACATTGAGCAAAATCGTATTCCTGATGAATTGATTGATCCACGAGTCCGAAACCTATGAGTGATATTTTCATTGGTGTTTATTTGGACGAAGACGTTGACGTACTCGTGGCAAGTCTTTTATACTTACTTGTGTTATAGTCATTGGCTATCATGTCTTTGTTTTTTACTTCTCTTAGAAGTTAAGAACGGTAGAAATTATAAGGATATTTTATCCCCATAACTTACCTGACTCGGCTAGTATTTCTAACATCTTTCCATCATCATTCAAACCTGTCCGCCCTGATAAATTATCTAACCACCTTACCGGAATTTGTGCTTTACCGTACAATGCGCCCACTGCTGTTCCAACAATGGCGGCAATTGTATCATTGTCTTTTGTATCATTGACAGCACGCACCATCGCTTCTTCAAGGTTGTCTCCGTGCTTCATCAAAATATAAATGACGCTGGGAACAGTTTCTAACAAATAAGCCCCAGAGTACCATCTATTGCAGGCTTGTTCAACTGATAAGCCTTCTTGGTATGCCTGAGTTACTTTTTCAGAAACAAATTTCCAAATTGGACCTTCATACTCAGTAAAGTTTCCCCCTCTTGGTCGATACAAATTTGTTTCCAATTCTTTTGCTACTGTAATATACATATTCAACCACCACTCGGGCTGGGGTGGAGTCTTTCGCTCAAGTAGCTGCCACAATATATTGATCAAGGATAAACAGGCTGCCGTAGAACCTGAGTCATTGTGGGTCATCATTGCGGAAAGAGCTGTATCCACCCATAACTTAGTTGTAGCTGATTTTAAGTGTGGGAGCAGCATGGGGGCTATTCGCATCAGAGCACCATTGCCAGCACTTCGAGGACCAGCCTGGTACCATAATTTACCTGATTTATAGTTCTTGAGGAACTTTTTAACAGTTGAGCCAATTCCAAAAATTCTTTCCCGACAAAAACGTTGAGCTACATTGTCTGGTGTAAAACCTTGATCACGATTAATTTGCTCAAGGGTCCAATATGCAAGTTGACTATCATCGGATGGGAATCCTCTTGCCTCTGATGTATATCGATTAGGCAAGTAATCCCGAATTTCTCCATATTTTTGTTTGCGAGAATCAGGTAACATTGACTCAGTAGTAATACCTAGGGCATCACCAATGGCTAACCCAAGCATCATTCCCTCAACTCGGTCAAAATTAA
>JAAHHL010000231.1 GCA_010672185.1 Caldora sp. SIO3E6
TTTTACTCCTAGCAGCCTATGCAGTTTTAGGGCTAGCATTTTACTTCCATCCAGTGATTGAAGGTTTGGGGTGATTAGGTTTTAAGTAATTTCCCTGAAATAATTTACCTATCGTAGTGGACTGACCATGTATAATCAGGGATTCCAGGCAATTGGATTGCTATTTCCGGTAGGAATAGCCAAGCTGTAATAAAACTAATAACAATAGCCTTCTGAGCCGGAAACCGCATGAATATATAAAGAACAATCGGGATCCAGGCTAATATTACTAGGATTGCGAGAGGCCCGGGATATGCAAATGGGTTGCCAGGAAAAAGAATCTTCATAAAATTTCCCTTGGGAACAAGTCATAACGTAGGTGTAAAGTCAACCAACACTGTTTAAAGATATTCTTACATATTTATTAGACCTCATCGAGATAGTTAGCATCAAAGAAAATAAGGGTGTTTTTTTATCTACTTACAACAGCATTTCAATAGGAAGTCCAAAACCTAACGTACTTCTAACCAGTACCATAACGGCAATCAAGGTCAGCAGTAGCAAAGTAGCCAAAATATCCTGTACAGTACAATTAAGTCCCTCTCGCCAGAGGCCAAAACTTGTAGCGGCATAAGAGGGAATATCATTAAGCGCGATGACAATAATCGCTCCTAACTCTTTAGACCAAGAGAATCCTAGTGGGACTCCAACAATAACAAAAAGAAATTTTAAAAAGAAACCTAATGCTAAATATTGACTTTTGCCAACTGCTAGGAGAGCCCCATCAATTGTCCTAGTTAAGAGCACAGGCCAAATTCCGAGAGCCAGGATCGGTAACATCCAGGACGCTTGAGAATACCGCTCATCGTATAATACTGAAATTAAAATATCCCCAAAACTAACCATTACTGCTAAAGCAAAGGCTGTCGGGAAAATAATAAGCTTACGGTTTTTCAAAATCTTAGCGCGAAGCTGGGCACGGGGCAGATCAGCACCCTTAGCAAACGCTGGAAAAATAACTTTACTACCAACAGCTCCAATAATGGAACGCGGAAGTAGAGCAAGAGTAAAAGCAATGTTATATACCCCTAGGAGTTCCAAGGAAAACAACTTACCTAGTGTCAGTCGGTCAGATTGATCAGCCAAAAAGGTTAGAGCTGTAGAAACAAATATCCACCGACCGAAAGAAAAGAGTTCTTTGACAACCTCTTTATCCCAGGCAAAGCGATTAGAATATCCAGGAATTAGCCGATGACTCCACACCATTTTAATCGATGCAGAAACAATGTTTCCGCCAACCAGAGCCCAGATATTGGGACTCAACCAAGCCCAAACAACCATTACTCCGATGCTAAGTGCTTGGCTGCCAAACTCAAAAATAGCTAATTCACGAACAGCCAAGTTGCGGTTGAGTGTGAATCGGGCAGTGGACTCGAATCCTGTGATAATTGTAGTCAGTCCAGCTACCGGGACTAACCACAGAAATTGGGGCTTGTCGTAAAACTGGGCAACAGGCCAAGCGAGTACTAGTGAACCAAGCCATAGAATACAGCCACGAATCGCCTGCACAGTCCAGGCAGTGTTGAGAAAAATTGGCTCACTTCCCCGTTTATTTTGAATGATGCTCGGACCAACACCTGTATCTGAGAAAAGTCGCAGACCTATGATAAAAATGTTAATCAGAGCCATCAGACCAAACAACTCTGGAACCAGTAGGCGAGTCAAAATCAAGTTAGAACCAAATCGCAGAACCTGACCCGCTCCATAACCGGCAATTGTCCAGAGTGATCCAATAATGGCTTTCTTTTTAATAGATGACATAATTATCTCGGTCAAGAGGGAAACTGGATGGGCGGAGTCGAAGAGGCTTAGGCATCTATGAGAGCCGCATTGATTGTTGCTGGTTCTTGTAACTGCTGAGTTTCAGGTTGAAACAGTGCTGCTAATTTGCCTGCTTCCCTAAAGACATCGTGTTGCTCAGTCACCCGTTGAACTCCAGCTTTACCCATCTGCTCCAGTTTTGCCACGGGCAACTGCAAGACAGTACGCATAGCTGTTGTTAAGGCTTCAACCGAACCAGCTGGCACTAACCAACCACAAATATCAGGCTCCACTAGCTCAGGTATCCCAGCAATGTAGGTGCTGATTACTGGACGGTTCAATGCCAAAGCTTCCATAATTACCACTGGCAAACCTTCTGCAAAGCTGGGTAGTACCAACACCCGTGAAGCTAACATATGTTGTTGCACTGCCATGTTATCAGCCCAGCCGGTAATTTCAATATGGTTTTGTAAATTACGTTGGGCGATCAAGGCTTCAATTTCTTTTCGTAAAGGACCATCGCCCACCAATACTAGTTTAAATATTAAGCCTTCAGCTACTAATTGACTCACTGCTTCTAGCAACAGCAGATGACCTTTCTGTTCAGAAAGCCTACCAACACAAACCAAGTTTGGCTGTTCTGGCACTGGGGTAGGGGATTTGGTCAAAAATATCTGATCCACGCCACAGTGAACCACCTGAATTTTTGACCAATGCTCATACTCGCACCACCGATACAGCTGGCTCTTGCCGAAAGAACTCACCGCTACCACAAAAGCTGCCCGCTTGATTTTCTCTGGCAAGGCGATTAATTGGGCTTTATCAAACTCTTCTGGACCATGAACAGTGAAACTATAAGGAGGACCACCCAACAAATGACACAACATTGCTACCGTGGTCGAATTGGTTCCAAAGTGAGCGTGAACTTGGGTAATCTCCAGCTTCTTAAACCAACCCAAAAGAACACAAGCTTCAGCCAGATAGGCCAAATGATTGAAAATTCCTCGTTCTGAGCCTAAGCCGATTTTGAGAGTTAACCATAAAGCTTTCAAGAAAGGAACGGTTTTAGTAAAGGCAATTCTGATTAAGCCCAAGAGCAAACCTCTTATCCCTACATCTAAAACGACCCTAGTCTTCTCCAGTTCTAGTTTGTCTGCCTCATCAACTAACTCAGAGTTACAAGCGCGGATAGCAAACCGAGCAACTTTGATACTACAAGCTTCAAGTCCAGCAATTTCTCGTCGGATGAAGCTGTGGCTAACCTTAGGATATTGATTAACTAGATAAGCAATTGTCATCTTAAATTTAGGTAAAAATTGTAGGTTGTTCCATCAATTTGCATATTAAATAAATTTTCCTTGACATTTACCAAATAGGATTGATTAGGGCAAGCAAAACAATTTAGCTAATAGCATTAGCTTTTCTCTTGCATTACTTCGATATATTCTTCAGTAACTTCTTCTTCTTCCTCCTCTTCTCTACTAAAAAACTCTGGCGGGGGTTGGGGTGGTTGAGTTAATGATGAAGATTTAACCCGATTAGCCACTACACCGAGGATGAATAAGCCAAAAGTATTTAATTGCTCCAGAGATTGTTGCACCAAGGATTGCTTAGTTTTGCGAACTGCTGTTACCATGAGGATTCCGTTAGTATTGGCAGCGATAAAATTAGCATCTGTATAGTCAGTGAGATTTGGAGTATCATAGATAACCAGGTCAAATTTTGCCTGAAATTTATCCATGAGATGTTGCATCTGAGAAGAGGCAAGTCGTTTGGGAGAATCTGGTAGGGGTTGACCAGCAGTTAACACAAACAGATTATCGGTTACAAGCGATCGCTCCAGCAACTCATTAACAGTCAGTCGGTTCTCTAGAAGTTCACTTAATCCTTCAGAATTAGGCAAGCCCAATTGGATATGGAGTCCAGCTGGTGAGCGCAAATTAGCATCTACCAAGAGGACTTGCTGTCCCATAGCCGCTGCTGTTTTGGCTAAGTTTAAGGCAATGATCGATTTGCCATCTCCAGAGCCTGCTGAGCAAATTACTAAGGAACGAACTGGTTGCTCGGAAAAACGAAAGCGGATGTTGGCGTAGAGGGATTCAAAAGCTTCTAGAAACAGAAAGCTAGCAGGATAACTGTTGTGATTTGCTTTATTTGTTCTACCAAACCTAGGGGCTTTCCTTGCTCTTTTGAGACTTTTTTCTAGAGGAATCTTACCTAACAGAGGTAGTTTCGTCGTATCTTCTATATCTTCCGTACTGTAGAAGATGTTGTGTAATTTTTCCCATAGTATAGCCAGCACTACACCTACAAATAAACCCCCTGCTACTCCTAGGAGTAGCAGCTTCGATTCACTGGGTAGTGGCATTGGTTTACCGTCAGGTCCAAGGATTACATAAGGTTCGACAATCAGCTCCCAAGGTACTGTATTTTGAGCGGCTTCAACTCGCAGGGTTTCTCGCTTGGTCAAAAGTTGATCGAGAGTCTTGGTTTTAATATCCAAATCTCGCTTTATTTTATTGTACCTCCCGGCAATTTCCGGGAAGTTTGCTGCTTGAAGTTCAACCTCATTTTTGTTTCTCGCGATCGCTAGAAAGCGAGTCTCTAGAACCTGAATTTGATTAGTAGTTTCAACTAGTTTCTGAATTAAGTTTAGACGAGTCGGATTTTGAAAAGCTAGGACTTGGGGATTATTGACTGCTCCTGATGTATTCTGCCCAAGAATACGCAATATTTCTTGAGTTATTAAATTTTGGAAGTTCTGCCTTTTTTCCTCAAGAGCTTGAATCTGGGGACTATCAGGCTGAAAGCGGGTAGACTCTGTAGCAATCTCACTTTCTACTGTCTTGAGTTCTTGAAGTAACTGTTGATAGCTAGGGTCTTCACTCAATGCTGAAGCAGCAATAGCTTCACTAGGTGTTAGATTTAGTTGATTTTCTAAGTTTTGCTCAAGAGCTTTGAGTTCCTGCAACTCTCTGCCGGTTGCTAATTGTTCAGTTTCTATTTCACGAACTTTAGTAAATAATTCTCCTCCCTGATTTTCTGGATCAATTAAATTGTGCTGTTTTTGCAGTTTTTGTAGCTCTTCCTGAAGGCTATTTACTTGCTTCTGCAAGTCAGGTATTTGATCATCAATAAACTGAACACCTTGATCAATACGGCTTTTCCGCTCTTCAAGGCTATACTTTAAATATTTCTGTGCAGTTGTTTGTAAGACTGATTCGACTAGTTCTCCGTTTTCATCCTGATAACTAATTTGGATGATTTTGGTGTCTCCTCCAAACTGTTCTGATTTTAACCGCTCAACGGTTAATCCCTCTTTGAGCTGACCAGGATTGAATTCGGAGTTGGGGTACTCAGCTTTAATTTGCTCAGCAATGTCAGAGAGAGTGCCCGCTCCGGTTAAAATTTCAAAAATAGTTGAGTAATCTAGCTCCGCACCTTTAGCGTCTTTAACGTCACCAGTAATAATTGCATTAGGGTCAGCTCGTCTTTGTTCAGATGTTACTGGCTCAACTAACATCTGAAAACCACCTTGATACATAGGTGATGAGGATTGAGAGTCCAAAAAGGCACCAGCAGCAGTGCTTAGAGCAGTGATGCCAAGAATTAGCAAGACTTTTCGCTGGACAGTCCTCAATATAGGACGAAAATTCAAGCCTTGTTGGGGTTGGGCATTGAGTTCAACTTCTTCTTCTAATGGTATTTGCTGCAACGTTCTGCTCTGTTTCCTAACTGATAAGATTTGAGAGTTCTGTTCAGTATCCGGGGTCATCTTAAGCTTTGGCAGGAATATATTTAGTACATAACAACTAGCACCGCCCTTATCCGGATTGATTTACCAGATATCAGTAAGGCTAGAACCTACCCTTTGAGTGGGACCCCAGAGCGGCAATTATGCTTTTTAATAAGCCAAGCAACTATATACTTTTCCCTAGGCATAACTAGACTAATTTCTCTAGCTAAAGGATAGAGCCTGCCTAAAATTTTCCCCATTCTTCAGTCCGATTATAACTTCTCTCCTTATCTAGATGACAACCTTTGAGGGAAAAAACTTGAATAAAAAACAGCTATGATATCAAACTTTCAAGAAACAAGGCAGAAGGCAGAGGGCAGAGGGCAGAAGGAAAGAAGGTTCTAAGGCTTTAAGGCTCTAAGGTTGGAGGTAGTGTTTCTGTCATTCGTAGGGGGTGGCAATCGCCGCCCGTGGGGCGGCTCTTAAGAAACACTCTGGCTAATGGCTAATTGCTAATGGCTAATGGCTAATGGCTAATTGCTAATTGCTCTTAAGAAACAAGGCAGAAGGCAGAAGGCAGAAGGCAGAAGGCAGAAGGGAAGAGGATTTCACAAAAGTTTTTTCCTTTCATAGGGGGCGGCGTGCCGCCAGTGGGGCGGATCTTAAGAAACACATTCGTAAGTGGAGGAATGGGGAACAGGGAGATAAATGTAAGCTGTGTGTCTTAGCTTAGTCAAGTTCAGGAGAAAAATTTATGCGACTACCAACCTTTCTCATCATCGGTGTCCAAAAAGCAGGAACGACTTCTATTTATGAGTACTTAAGGCAACATCCTCAAGTTTATATGAGTCCAGTGAAGGAGACCAATTTTTTAGAGAAAGATTGGAGTAAAATCCCTCCTAATCCCAGAAAGAAAAAAAAGATTGATACCTTTGAAAAATATTGTCAACTTTTCCAAAATGTCACAGACGAAATTGCCATTGGCGAAGCTTCTCCCAACTATTTGTTTCACTATCAATCCTCAGCTGAACTCATACAACATTATTTGCCCCAGGCGAAAATGATTGCGATACTGCGTAATCCATCGGAAAGGGCGCACTCTGATTATCTTATGCATATCCGGGAGGGGATTAATGAAGGCATCAGCTTAGCGGAACAAATCAAATTGAGGGCTAATTCATCTTTTACTATTAGGAAAGGTTTTTATTATACTCCTATTAAACATTATTATGAGACATTTGGTAGGGAAAAAATTAAAGTTTATTTGTATGAAGATTTATGTAATAATCCAGTTGCTTTAATGCAGGATATGTACCAATTTATTGGAGTAGATGATAATTTTTGTCCTGATACTGCCAAAAAATACCAGGTAGCACAAGTACCTAAAGTGAAACTTGTCAATACTATTTTACGCAAACAAAACCTACCGAGAACAATTGTAGCTTCTGTCCTCAGATACTTATTGCCATTGACTCTTAGGCAGAGTATTCGTTCTCGCTTAATCAAGCTGAACTCCACTAATAAGACACAAGCTCCACTGTCACCAGAGGATCGCCAGCAACTTGTGGCTCTTTATCGTGAAGATATCCTCCAACTACAAGACTTAATCCACAGGGATCTCTCTTCTTGGTTAAGTTAAAGCAGGGAGTAGGCAACAGCTCATCTGGCAAAAAAGTAGCAAAATTTAAATAAAGTGCTATTATCCCTCACATACGGATGTGTGGTTGTGTGAGGAAAATTGAAATTATGGTTACATCCCCTATAAAAACTCAGAACTTAGCTTTGGTTGAGCCATCCTTCAGGCATCAGCAGAAGTCTTCAACAGGTCTTAGTCTGAGCAACTATCCCACGGTATTACCGAAAACTCCTTTGTTTGGCACCGATGGTATCCGGGGAAGAGCAGGAGAGCTGTTGAGTGCAGATTTAGCATTACAAGTTGGTTTTTGGGCAGGGCAAGTATTACAGGAGGAAGCATCAGCAATTGGTCCGGTGGTTATGGGACAAGACTCCCGCACCTCTGGTGATATGTTAGCAATGGCCCTGGCTGCGGGTTTAACCTCCGCAGGACTAGAGGTATGGAACCTAGGGTTATGTACTACTCCTGGTGTTGCTTATCTCACCGCTGCGACTGAAGCCATAGGAGGAGTGATGATTTCCGCTAGTCATAATCCTCCGGAAGACAACGGTATTAAGTTTTTTAGCTCAGAAGGCGCGAAGCTCTCAGCAGCGTTGCAAAAGAAAATTGAAGAGGGTTTGAGAGGTTTCGCTGATAATCCTTTAGCTACCAATACCTGGGGTAAGCATTATTGCCGCTCTGAATTAATCGCCGATTATGTCCAATCACTACACTCTCCTCTGAAATCGGTGACAGATTTACGAGGTATGCGGATTGTGCTGGATTTGGCTTGGGGAGCTTGTACGCAGATAGCAGAGCCAGTATTTGCTGAGTTGGGAGCAGAAGTAATCTGCTTGCACAACCAACCAGATGGCGATCGCATTAATGTTAATTGTGGTTCGACTCACCTCGATATCCTCATCGCAGCTGTGCAGGAACATTCAGCGGATATCGGCTTTGCTTTCGATGGTGATGCTGACCGGGTAATAGCCGTAGATGGGCAGGGTCGAGTTGTGGATGGAGATTATATTCTCTATTTCTGGGGTCAAACTTTACGTCAGGCTGGTAAACTGCCAGGAGATTTGATTGTGGCTACAGTTATGGCCAATTTGGGTTTTGAGCGTGCTTGGCAGCAGTTGGGTGGCGACTTTATGCGCACCAAAGTAGGGGATCGATATGTTCAGGCTCAAATGCTGGAAACTGGAGCGATGCTAGGGGGTGAGCAATCGGGACATATTCTCTGCCACCATTACAGCTTCACTGGTGATGGTTTGCTAACTCCACTTTACGATCCATTTGCCCCAACGCGAGGGTTGGCCAAGCGTCTCGGT